>QNER01000114.1 GCA_003646175.1 Candidatus Parabeggiatoa sp. nov. 1 | reverse complement strand
TGAGTCCCCTTTAGGGGACTTGAGCTTTTAGACAACTGCTTTCGCGCCAAAATTTTTGCGCGCAAAAACTTTGGCGCGAAAAGCTGTTGGCTACAAACCAATTTATTTATCTGGAATACTATAATAAGAAGTAAACCTAATTCTCGCGAAAATGATGGCATCGCACGAATCGTTGATAATTCTATCTGAACAATCCGGTAATTGTTCGGATTGTTCTCTAATAAATTTATCAAATTATCAATAGATTAGTTAGGAATTATGGTTGTTTCAATCAAATATACCATTTCGACTAATACGACATTAGGTATATAAATTCGCACTTCATTGTTATCAGCTTTATTGAAAATCTCCGCAGCTTTTGGTGAAAGTCGTTAGCGAAGTAACATAAGCCATTTTAAGCCTGAGTATCAGTGACAAATTCTCTCATTCATGGTTCTTCCCTAAATGACTCCACATCTCACGCCTAGCTGGTAAAATGTCATCTTCTGTTATATCAAAATGCAATGTACAGGACAAAAAAGTGTTCAAGCCGTGATGCTATCGCTTTTTTGGCGATAGTATCACTCAAAAAATAGCACTGGTTATTGTATCAATATTGTTGCGTAACATCGGTTACTCATTAAAAATTTTGGCACGAGAATAGATGATTGTGAATCGCAAAAGTGATACTATCGCCACAAAAAAAAAGCGATAGCATCACGAAATGGCTTTAAAATCAATCTGTTACTGTTATAATTTTTGTCCTGTACATAGATCAAAATGATAATCGCGTAATAAGCCACCCAATTTCACACTAAAAGGAGCTTTGGTAACGACTTGTTTTTTATACTTGACAAATTCGATAAATTGCCAAATTTCAGCTAAACTGTCATTCGGCAATGTTGTCAGAACTTGATACATATTGAGGAGTCATGTTGGTGCTCATTTTATACCTCGCCAAAGTCACATTTATGATTTTGGTTACTAGTGCAGGATCGCTACAGTTTCGAGACCGCCTCAGCGAAAGTACCCTAAAGGGCACTACAAGAGGGTTAGTCGGCTTTAGCCTTTTTTCGCTTTTAGACAACGGCTTTAGCCGTTGGCGTTGGGGTGGTATCGAAATTGCAGCGAAACTGTACTAGAGATATATTACCAGATTCGAGCTTAAACAGCGTAAGCCTCAAAAGGAGTGATATGAATATCGGCAGAATGTTGCCTGACTTGCCAAAGATCATAGGCTGCCTGTTGCCGAAGCCACGATTCATCTGAAGGTTTGAACAGAAGTGACAGTCTGTAGGCCATCTCTGGTGTCACAGCCGCACGCTGTTCGAGCACTTCAGAAAGTATTTTGCGGCTTACGCCTAAGTGTTGTGCCGCTTCTGTCACAGAGAGTCCAAGCGGTTTGAGAATTTCTTCCCTAATCACTTCGCCAGGATGTGGCGGATTGTACATTGCCATCATTTGACCTCTTCAATGATAATCTTCGTAATTCACCACTTCGGTATTCATGCCGACAAACCGAAACGTCACCCGCCAGTTGGCCTGTACAGTTACAGACCATGTTCCTTTGCAGCCTCCCTTCAATTCGTGCAAGTGAAAGCCTGGTAAATCCATGTCATCAGGGCAAGTTGCCACATCCAACCGAATGAGAATGCGTCGCAGTTTCACCGCATGCCGTGCCTGAATACCAGCTTTGCTACCTGAATGGTAGAAACGCTCCAAGCCCTTGTGGACA
This sequence comes from Candidatus Parabeggiatoa sp. nov. 1, assembly GCA_003646175.1. GTDB lineage: Bacteria > Pseudomonadota > Gammaproteobacteria > Beggiatoales > Beggiatoaceae > Parabeggiatoa. Next base: position 10,918 of record QNER01000114.1, on the reverse strand, counting down.
AAACTCTTTATCATAAATTTTAACCATCCTACGCTCGCTTGATGGATTTCGCTATGCTCTATCCATCCTATTATACTCACTTCATTCTTACGCTTGCTTCAATCCTCCTTTGTGTTTCTTCAACATATGAGACTCAAAAATAATAGCTTTTTCAAGATAAATACCAGATATGACAGACGAGTGTACATATTTGACGGTATTTGTTGCTTTGAACACTTGGTTAATTTCCTTCACAAAAGGATCGGTGGTTTTTAAAATAGTTGATCGTATAATTTTTCTTCGGATGGCTTGACTGAGATGGTTATTAAGTATAGTGATTAAATCTATTAACGCCGTTTTCAGAGTTAAGTTATCATACGCCGGCGCACTGACAATCAGATTCCAATCAGTTATATCATAGTCAAGTGCTTTGAGCATAAACAATGAAACTGGTCCCTTTTCTTGTTTAAGACCTTTTAGCGTATGACGAAACTCTTTTACCAATATTTCATGATCCATCATTAGCAGCGCAAAGTTAGGCGATTCATATTAATAACAAAAAAGGAACGACTTAAGAGGGTTCAGAAAAATGTTTTGCCAGGAGTCCAAGATTTATCTTGTGCGAGCCAAACTAAAGTTTGGACTCCTGCCAAAATTTATATATGTCAGGCTCTATCAGTACTTGCATAGACGTTTTCGTGCCACCTTTAACAATATTCTCTGGGACACTGTCAGAGGCTATAACGAGCGGTTGATTGTTTGTCTGCATTTCGATTTTTGCCTTTTTTGGAGTTATGATGGGTTACGCCCCGCTCTACCCATTCTACGCTCGCTAATTTCATTATACATTATACCTATTTAATCTTAAGTGCTTGATTTTATTACAATTGCAATTGTGTAAATGCTACACAAATAGTAACTACTCAGCCCTGAAAGGGCGCTTTATTAAAGCCCAGGGCAACGCCCTGGGAACTGAAAAGGGTGCATTAAAATTTTAAATCGCCCCTTCAGGGCTTTAAATCATAAACACCTGCACCTGCCGCAAAGCCCCAGGCTATAATAATTCGCACACTTCGGTGCTGAGTAGTTACCACAAATAAATCAATGGCTTACGTTAAATCGGTATAAACTCACTCTATTATATTAAAAAGGATAGCATCCTACACCATTAATCGCACCATATCAATTATTTGATGCTTCACTAACTGGCAAACACTTTTCCTAACCCCTTTTCGCTCTCCCCATGCTTGATTTATTGTGCATCTAGCTTGGGCCTCTGTTTAGCCACAGCATAAATAATCAACACCAATGCCAACCCTAACAGCATCATTAATAGCGCATAAATCACCGGTTGAGTCAAAGCATCCGGCCAGTATGGGGTAGAACTGATTAAGCGTTCTTTATTATGCACGGTGATATATTTGCGGACTTGAAACGGCCAGATCACCCACAATGAGCCAATCAGTATGCCAATAATCACTAGCAACGTGGCGCGATAAAAACGCGCCAAGAGTTCACTGATAACACGACTGAAAACGATTAATCCGGTCAGCGCACCTAAACTAAAGGGGATTAAAACCATAAAATTAAAGTTGCCTATCGCATTCAATATCGTATCATATTTGTGTAATATCAATAAGATAAATGAGCCTGAAATCCCCGGTAACAACATGGCACTGATGGCGATCATGCCACTGAGAAAGATAAACCAACTTGCATCGGGGGTGTCTAGCGGGACTAAATTGACTATTAGCCAACCGGCTAAGGTGCCGATGCTCAAAAAAAACGCCGCTGTGACATCAAATCGCTTAACCTCCGGCAACAAGGCAATCACTGAGCCAACAATCAGTCCAAAAAACAGCCCATAAATAGGCTCTGGGTGTGTGTGCAATAACTTAGGTAAAGGAATTACCCGCGTGAAAAAGAGTAACGCACAGAAAATGCCGATGAGAAGGGGGATTAAAAATCCAAAATGGGGACGCTGGAAAACGGGTTTGATTTCGAGTTTGAAGATATGCTGTAGCCATATCATGTCAAAAGAGCGAATGGCTGCTAATAATTGGGCATAAATACCTAAAATAAAAGCCATCGTGCCACCACTGACACCGGGCACGACATCGGCTGCGCCCATGCAAAAGCCTTTTGCGGCTAAAATTATCTTATTGATCATATAAGGTTGTATTCCTTTTTTATTAGAAATTGGGTTTGTGGCAATAGAGTTTTTTCTTTAAAAAACTTGTAACAGCTCAGCCCCAACGGGGCGAATTATTATAGCCTGGGGCAACGCCCCAGGTGTAGGTGTTTATAATGTGCTCCCAGGGCGCTGCCCTGGGCTTTAATAAAGCGCCCTTTCAGGGCTGAGTAGTTACAAAAAGTTTTAAAGCCCCTTTGGTGCGAAATTAATATAGCCAGGGGCAACGCCCCAGGTGTAGGTGTTTATAATGTGCTCCCAGGGCGCTGCCCTGGGCTTTAATAAAGCGCCCTTTCAGGGCTGAGTAGTTACAAAAATTTTTAAAGCCCCTTTGGTGCGAAATTAATATAGCCAGGGGCAACGCCCCTGGTTGATAGGTTTCAAAAACTTGAACATCGAGTGTCAGGAGCCTGTTGAATTGGAATCGCGCTTATTTTTAGGCACAAAAACTTTAAACGTGATTGGGAATTGGGTTCGCGGCTAGTTTTTTGGGCAAAAAAACACTTTAGGTGCGAATTGGGTTTTCCCACAAAAACCTTCAAGGTTTCCAAAACCTTGAAGGTTTAGTGCAGAATTTGGTATTTTTTCACTATGTACAGGACAAAAACGTGTTCAAGTCGTGATGCTATCGCTTTTTTTGGCGATAGTCTCACTCAAAAAATCTAGCCGTTATCAATATTTTTGACGTTAAGTTTTGTACACAACCCAAATCAGGACTGTCAATTCAAAGCCTAGTGATACTATCCCAAAAAGAAGCGATAGCATCACTGAACACTCATAAAATCAATTGGAATTAAATAGGCGCATGATAAGCCCGACTCAAAGTATGCACCGCCTCAATAAATGCGCCAACATGTTCAGGATCAACCTGTGGATGAATACCATGCCCTAAATTAAATATATGTCCATTGCCACCACCAAAACTGGCTAAAATGGTAGCCACTTCGTCACGAATGCGCTCTTTTGATGCATACAAAACGCAAGGATCCATATTACCTTGCAGCGCGACTTTATCGCCGATACGCGCTCGTGCCGTGCCAATGGGCAATTTCCAATCCAAACCCACCGCATCGCAACCCGTCGCGGCAATGTTTTCTAACCATTCATTGCCATCTTTGGTAAACAAAATCACTGGCACCGGTTGTCCATCATACTCACGAGTGAGGTTTTCGACAATTTGTTGCATATAATGTAAGGAAAAATCAAGATAATCGCGGGTGGTGAGGACACCGCCCCAAGTATCAAAAATCATCACAGCTTGAGCCCCGGCCGCAATTTGTGCATTCAGATAAGCGGTAACCGCCTGTGCCAGCGTGTCTAACAAAGTGTGCATGGTTTGCGGCTGTTCAAACATTAAGCCTTTGACATGACTGAACGTTTTGGTCGTGCCACCCTCAACCATATAAGTTGCCAATGTCCATGGACTGCCAGAAAATCCAATCAGCGGCACTTGTCCATCCAATTCGCGCCGAATCAAACTCACCGCATCCATGACATAACGCAATGCCTCGTTAGGATCGGGCACACATAAATTATTTATTGAAGCTTTGGTACGTACCGGCTTTTCAAAACACGGCCCTTCCCCTTCACTGAAATATAAACCCAACCCCATCGCATCGGGAATGGTGAGGATATCTGAAAACAGAATAGCTGCATCAAGTGGAAACCGCGCCAATGGCTGTAAAGTGACTTCACATGCGAGCTCTGGCGTTTGGCACAAGGTTAGAAAATCCCCAGCGCGATTTCTGGTTTCACGGTATTCGGGCAAATAACGCCCCGCTTGCCGCATCATCCACACCGGTGTCATGTCGACGGGTTGACGTTGCAAAGCGCGTAAAAAACGATCATTTTTCAGAGGAGTCATAGTAATTCGTCATTGGTTTCGGGGCAAAATATTGCAACTACTCAGCCCCAACGGGGCTCCTTATTATAGCCTGGGGCAACGCCCCAGGTGCAGGTGTTTATGAAGTTCGTTCCTGGGGCAACGCCCCAGGTGCAGGTGTTTATGAAGTTTCCCAGGGCGCTGCCCTGGGCTTTAATAAAGTGCCCTTTCAGGGCTGAGTAGTTACAAAATATTTATAAGTGATTTGACTAAAAATGGTTCGGGAAATAATTTTCGCTGTGGGAGCGACGTTTGGTATCAAGATTCGGTTGAATATAGTCATCCAGAAAAGTTTTGTCCGTTATTTTTGGTAATGGGCAGAATGGGTAATGGACAATCAATAAATAATGGGCAAGAGATAAATAGTGTTTTTAAATAAAATCAATGATTTATAAAAATGTCCGATTTTATTAAAGTGGTATGCGTCACAAAGATAAACCTATTACCTATTACCCATTCGAGGTAAAAATTGGCGCGCAAAAACTTTTGCCTCGAACCTATTACCAATGGGAAAAACTTTGTCTTACTCGACTCGCAAGTTTTCCACGGACGCCATGAGCTAAACCGAAGGCAGCTAAAAGCTCAAGTACCCTAAAGGGCACTAAGAAAAATGCTTTGGTGGGTGAGTCTGCTTTAGCATTTTTTCGCTTTTAGCCTGGGGATTTATCCCCAGGCTTTTGGCTTTAATCCGCGAAATCCGCGTTAGTCATTGGCGATTTTTCTTGCCTCGCAAAACCATCCTTTTTTATCAGAAATCATTCATCTGCGGTTCCATTCTCTTCGGCTTTATTTTTAGCCCGTTTGTGTAGTAAAACCGTCAAAACAATAACGAATAATACCATTGCAATTAATATGGCAATAATCATCGGTAATGTCAGCGACAGCGACGAATGAGAGGCATTTTGGGTATTATCATCCGTTGTGTTATCAGAAACACGCGCTACCCTCACGGTATCGCCGGCGGTATTTTGTTCTACAGCGATAGCGTGCAAATCGCTTGCAGCTGTGGGCTTCAGGGTAGGCGGAATCAATTCCTCTGTTGGCGTTTCAGTGATTTCATTGGGCACTGGTTTGACTTCTTCAGTCGTTATTTCAGCGGTTGATGGTTTTGCGTCTTCCTCGGGTTGCGTTATTTCTGGGCAAACAATTGGGTTTTGGCGGCGATTCTTCCATTCTTCCTCTTGTCGCTTAAATTCTTCAAAGGCTTCAGTCCGATTGATGGCTTGCATTTCTAACGATGATGGTACGTTTAGGTACTCATCAAGTTTTAAAGAAGAATTCATATTACACGAAGTACGAAATGCGTGCGGATTGGCTCTTAGTAAAGCCAATATGGCTTGATGCCGACTGACAGAAGTGGGACTGACTTTACCCCCAATAGTCCAAAGCCTATCGCCCTGTTCAATGGGGCCATAAGTTTGGCCTTCTTGAGCACATACATTGTTTGCAATGTATGGTGCGAGTACCAAGTAAATTAATGCTGATGTGAATAATAAACGGAATTTTTGCACTCTTAACTCCTCATTGTATTTTTAATTGGTGTCTAAACGAAAACCGGCTGACAAGCTCTGGAATTTTGTTCCCAATTCCCGAAACGCCGAAAGTTGCCACTGTTTTCAACGCAAATCTTTTTATGCACAAAAATTTTGGCATTGAAGGGAATTCGTTCAAAAACATCAAAAAAGGGTTTAGGGGTTTTGGCCAAACACTCATTAATTTATGATACTGCTAAAATGTGGGTGACATGTATTAAAGAGTTCAAACTAAAATTTAAACTCATCACTCACATTACATCGCTTTTACCGTGTCAAAACTAAAATTCCTTGCCTAACCTAAAGCATAAGTTATTTGTTGCTACGTCCCTAATGTATAATAAAATTCTATGTACAGGACAAAAAAGTGTTCAAGCCGTGATGCGATAGCATCACGAAATAAATTTAAAATCAATATGTTATAACTTTTGTCCTGTACATACAATAAAATTATAACATATCCAAATCATTTAGTATCCACAATTAGAAACCTTCAAGGTTTTGGAAACCTTGAAGGTTTTGCCTATTTTGCACGCCTTTGATAAAAGATTTAGTTTGCCAAACCTCGGAAGTTTTGCGAAGCCAAGATAAATCTTGGACTCCAGCACCACCATTCTCGCTATATTCCATTAATTTTTTGATGATTGGTAATTGCTAATTTTACCTTATCATATGACAGGCTAAGTGTTTGATTTTCTTAAATTCATGATACTTTTGATGATTTGTTATAAACCAATAGGTTACGTTAAATATGGCAAAATAGAATTCATTGGCAATTGCTCATTTTTGTTACTGTCCTCAAAAAAGGCTATTTAACAGAATATAATAAGTAGTCGTGTAACGGCAACCTCATAATAAATGATAAAATGATTCAAAGTGCTATCCAAAAGGGTGTAACCTCAATTTGATGTATCGTTTTTCAGATAAATAATTTCAGTTAGAAACCTTCAAGGTTTTGGAAACCTTGAAGGTTTTTTCCTATTTTTATGAACGTCTATAGTTCTTATTCATGTAGGGGGCCGGTAACGTCTTTTGGTTGCCGGCCTCAAAACTTTGGCCTCGAAACCAATTTCCAATTTTAAAGGAGTTTTTTGTGGATTCAATCACATTAGTATTATTTGCGCTAGGATTTTTTTTATTAGCTGGTGGTGCCGAATTATTGGTGCGAGGCGCATCCGAGCTCGCTGAAACCATCGGTATTTCACGGTTGGTCGTGGGGCTTACCATTGTCGCATTTGGTACCAGCGCGCCAGAATTGGCTGTTAATATGCAATCCGCATTGGCAGGGCAACCTGACATAGCGGTGGGCAATGTCGTAGGTAGCAATATCCTCAATATCTTACTTGTTTTGGGTATTGCGGCGCTTATAGCACCATTAGCGGTTCATAAACGCTTAGTGCGATTGGAAGTTCCTCTGATGATAGGGGTATCGTTTCTGCTACTCTTTTTGGCTTATGATGGCTTACTCAGTCGCTGGGAAGGATTACTATTAGCCAGTGGTATTGTGTTCTATACGATCTTTGCTATTAAAAGCTCTCGTGATGAAACTGATGTTCAAAGCCAAACCGATGACACACCAGAATCGGGGGAAAACAGTGGCAAAAAAAGTGCCTCTGGTGCCCTCATTATCCAATTGCTCCTGATTGTCGTGGGATTGGGATTATTAGTGCTAGGCTCAAACTGGTTAGTTGATGGGGCGGTCATGATTGCCAAATACTTTGGAATCAGTGAGTTAATCATTGGTTTAACCATTGTATCAATAGGAACTTCTTTACCCGAATTGGCGACGGTAGTGGTTGGCTGCATTCGTGGTGAACAAGATCTCGTGGTTGGCAACTTGGTGGGTAGTAACCTATTTAATATCTTGTTAGTGCTAGGCTTCACCAGTCTGGTTGCGCCGGCAGGTATTGAAGTCTCTCAGGCCGCGATATGGTTTGATATGCCGGTCATGATTGTCGTTGCGTTGGCTTGTTTACCTATTTTCTTCACCGGTTACCTGATTGAACGTTGGGAAGGCGGGTTATTTTTAGCTTACTATGTGGCCTATACGTCGTTTTTGTTCTTAAATGCGACTCAACATAGTGCATTATCTACTTTTAATACCATAATGCTTTGGTTTGTGATACCAATAACAGTGGTAACCATGCTCGTTTTAGTGTGGGGATCCTTCAAACAAACGCCATCAACAAACAATGATAAGAGTAGTTAGGTAGTTAGGCCGTTTCTACAAACCATGAAACTGTGGGAATAGGGAATTAGGAATTGGGAACCTTTTAATTGGGAACCTTTTCTTTTCAGGTTTTTGCTCACAAACTCTTTTTCGTGTGTACACCAATTCCCAATTCCATAATTTGGTAGTCCTGTACATGTAGTGATTTGACGGATGCTATCCCTTGCCGGGATAGTATCCGTTTGAACACCAAAACGCAAATACCCACTGATAATAACTCGTCATGGCAAGTCTTTTTGCCATCCTCAATCCATGAAAACGTTGCGAGAATGTCGGGTGGTTTGGGTTTATCCGTTTATACCCTGAAAGAAGCTGCACTAGGTGTTACAGCTATTTTCACAGTAAAAGGATTATTAATATTATGCCAAGTATTACATTACATTCTCATGTCGGTTCAGATGGTATTTTACAATTGAAAGTACCTCCCAATTTTACCAATACTAACTTAACCGTCATCTTGACGGTTCAACCCGTTATGCCACCGGTAGAAATGTTCTCCACCAAAATAGACAATGTGGAACAATCTATACTCGTTGATAAAGAGGGGATATTGGTGGCTAGAGTCGAACCATTGTGCGATCTAACTGATATTGTTCAGCAAGAACGTGAACGTCGGACTGAAGAAGTTTTACAACGGGCGGGATTATGAAAAAAATCTTATTTGATACTTCGACTTTGGTGGCGGCTTTGGTTGAATATCACCCAAAACAAAACTCGCTCTACCTTGGCTGCAACAAAAAGGGCATTGATAAGGGCGTTGTTTCGGCGCATAACATTCTCACCATTTTCCCAGCTAAACCGCGTCGTATTTCACCTGAAGAGACTCAACAATTAATCCAACAAAACATTCTAAATGTCTTTGAAGTCATCGCTTTATCTGAACAAGACTACATGAGTGTTATCAACCATTTATCTGAATCAGGTATTATTGGCGGTGTCATTTATGATGCTTTAATTTTAAAAGCGGCCATAAAAGCCAATGTTGATTACGTTGTGACACTAAACGAGAAAGATTTTAAACGAGTCTATCCCGATTTTGCTGATAAGATTATTTCTCCTTGAAAAATAGGCTTGCTTGTCAGAATCAAAATTTGTAAAAGTAAAAAATTTATTTATTGTCAGAATCAGAATTTGCAGAATGAAAAAATTGACAGAATTAAAACCAAAAAAAACGATTCTGAAAATTCTAAAATTCTGTTTTATTACTTGATGACGAAAATATTGTTTAAGAGTGGTTGCCTAAATGAGGGCAGTTTAAATTTTGATGGTTGATGTTGGTGGTAGGTCATTCTTACTTGGGTGGGATGATTTTAATAAATTTTATAAAAGAGGTACTAAATATGACAGAAAGAAAGGCTGTACATTACGGTCAGGTTGAAATAATTCCCGGCATTACGTGCGATGCTTACGTTTTAGATGATGGAACCGCAGTGCTCAGTGAGCGTGGGACTGCTGAACTGTTGGGAATGAAACATGCGTCTTTACAGAGCATGGCAGTTACTGGTGTTCCAAAAACGCTGAAACCGTTTGTAGATAAGGGTTTAACCATGGCAGTTACTTTAGTAGAAGTCACCGCAAAAGGTAGCCCTTACGAAGGCAGAAAAATTACCATTTATGATAGCAATTTTGTAGAATCGTTAATGTGTGCATATGCTATGGCAATTGGACACAATGTTCTCCAAAAAAATCAGATGCATATTGGACGCAGATGTGTACTTCTACAATCAGCTCTTGTTCGCACAGTACTAGAATCTGCTATAAAAGAAGCCTGCGGTATGCCAGCGAAAATCCAAGAAACCGCTCAAAAGCATTACACAGATATTGTCGAGTTAATGAAGGAGTCTGGATTAAAGTGTTCGGTTGATGGTGACATTGCTATTAAAACGGATATTACTGATTTTCTTGATATTCCGCAGAGTACGTTGAATAGCTTTCTTAGTAAACATCGGAGTAAGATTGAGCCGATTAAGCTGGAACGGGCAACCATTCAAGCTATTGGTTCTAAGGCAGGGCGTATGAATGGTTATTGTTTGAAAGATGTGGGCACAATAGCACTGGGTATGGATTCGGTGATTGGGATAAAGTTGAAGGAAAAGATGTTTGGCAGTGTGAGTTCTTTGGCTAAGTTTGAGACGAAGGGGGAAATTGAATGGCAGAAAGTGTTGGGTAAAGTTTTTGCTGGTTTTGGTTTTCATCATAACTATACTCTTAATGGGTATAGAGTTGATTTTTATGTGGAAGAGTTGAATTTAATCTGCGAGTGTAACGGCTACGATAATCACATTCATTATAATCAGACGCAAGAGAAGGAAAGAGAAGAGTATTTGAATAAAAATTATCGTGTGGTTCGTTTCCATCATTTGACGGATTTGGAAACTTTGGTTAATGGAATATTACATGCTCAAGTCGGTACAGTGGTTAAGTTGTATGATGCTAGCCATGTTTATTCTGATAGTTCTCAGTCTGCTGCTTTAAGTGCTCAATAGTTTTTGCATTATCTATGAACATTCTGTAAATTCTGATTCAGACAAAAAATAATCCTGTTCAAAAACTGATAACTTAGGAGATATTAAGATGTTAGCTGTTATTCAAAAATGGGGGAATCATCAAGGGCTATCTTTTACCCCTGAAATGTTGAATCAAGCCCAACTATCTCTTGGTGATGACGTTTTCATTACCGTGCGACAGGGAGAAATTATTATCAAACCCACAGATCAAGGAAAAGGCAAATACACTTTTCGATGCAAAAGTTTCTCCGAAACTTTTGCCTAGAAAGCAGAATTAGTTGCACAAATGCCTAGTGACTATAATCTCCACGAGGAATATTGGGGACAGCCCGTTGGCAAGGAGGTTTGGTAAATGGCACGTTACGTACCCATGAAGGGAGATTTTGTCGCGGTGAGTTTTGAACCACAATCAGGGCATGAACAGTAGAAGGCCCGCTTTGGTTGTCAGCAATGATTTATTCAACCAGCATACTGGACTAGTACAGCAATCACTAAGTTCGCATAAGACTTTTTTAGATTGCTTTGCCCCTGAAAGGGGCTGACATACCAGCCTAGGGCAACGCCCTAGGATTTATGGGTTTAGAATTTCAGCCCTGA
>QNER01000113.1 GCA_003646175.1 Candidatus Parabeggiatoa sp. nov. 1 | reverse complement strand
CGCTTTCACTAAGTAACATAGCGGGAGTAGCCTTTCATCTCCATAAATAACATAATTGTAACTCCTTGCGGAGCCCTCTCTGTTAGCCTAATTGCTTAGGTTTCCAAAGAAACGTGTCGCACGACTCATCTCTAACTAAGTACTGAAGCATAAATTTTGAGGTATTTTAAAAAAATCATGTAGGAAAAAGGTGGGCAAACCAAAAGACGTTTGCCCACCCTACAAAATACCCGAAAATTTATGATTCCTTACTTATAACTATATTTCGGCTATGACTAGCATTTCAAAATCATCTGTTGTCAATGTTCTGCCACGTTTAAAGTTACCGATTTCACCTCCATAAATATCAATGTTTAAATAACCTAGCGTCTTTAATAGCCACGTTATTTCGGAAGGCGCGTAATACCGTTCATTGCAATTCAAGGTTTTTTTATTGCCAGAATCATCTGTAAGCTCAAGTGCCGAATGATCCCGAAAAGTCATCAAATCAAAGGAATTATTATGACTTTGTCCTTCAACGAGGTTATTATTGATGAAATTTTTTACGGAGTGATAAAGGGGGAAGAGGGCATTAAGCGTTGTAAAGATGAGTTTTCCATCATTTTTTAAAGCATGAGTTGCATTTTTCAAAATAGAAAAGTTCATTTCGTCTGTTTCCATTAAGGAGAAAGCACCTTCACACAACATGATGAGCAAATCAAATTCATGAGTGAAATTGAGATGTCTTGCATCTAACAATTGAAAATCAATAACCACATTTTCATTTTTGGCTTTTTGTTCTGCGCGTTTGAGTTGCGATTCTGATAAATCAATGCCAGTGACTTGATATCCTCTTTTAGCTAATTCAATGGCATGTCTACCGGTACCGCACCCAATATCCAAAATTCGCTTGGATTTATTGTAGTTCAGTTCCTGTTCAATAAAATCGGTTTCTTGAATAGTTCCCTGCGTAAACTTTTCTTTATCATAAGTTTCCGCATAATTTAAAAACAGTTCTTCGTACCATTGAGTCATATTTTTCCTCTATATACAATGACATGTCATGACATCGTTTTTAACGTGTTCTGACAAAATTCATACATCATCGCTTTGAACAAAAGGCAAAAACCTGGTTTTATTTATTATAATGAAGAGCGAATGCGATAAATATTGAACTTGGGTTCGGTTTCGCCGTTCTCTTTCTTCCACTGATTATAACTTTTTTGGTTGAAAACTATAACGATATGAATTTTACTGAATTGGCATAAATGGTATCATTCACATTCAATCCCTCCCTTCGACAAGCTCAGGGAACACGGGGTTGAGGCCTTTTTGATATTGCTTTCCCCAGGTGGAACAAAGGGCTATTCACATTCAACCCCTTCAGGGTTGGCGTGTTGATAAGCTATCAACAAAATCCGTTAGAATCAGTTCTTCCAAAGTAAAGTGTCGCGGCTTATGTATAAAGAGAGAGCAGCGCTTTAGGGACTACCCACCTAAGCCGCGACAGCCGATGTATCAAGGGTTACGTGGTTTTTTCATGTATGGCCCACTGGATTTCCATTCTAGGCATAGGGCAAAACCTTCAAGGTTTCCAAAACCTTGAAGGTTTCTAACTGAAATGATTTATCGATCAAACTATAGTACCGGAAAGCGGAAAGACCAAAACCACTCACGTTTTTGGGTGGTCTGGAAATTTTCGCTATGGCACTTAGTATCTAGGTCTGCGTTGAGGACGTTCATTCCTTGGACGCGCTTGATTCACTTTGAGATTGCGTCCTTTCAGGGAACTTTCATTCGTGACTTTGATGGCCTCCTCCGCTTCTGCTTGGATTGGCATTTCAACAAAACCAAAACCTCTGGATTGCCCGCTATATTTATCGGTTATTACACTGGCAGCAGATACTTCGCCATGTTCCGTAAAAAGTTCTTTCAGTTCTTCGTCTGTCACGCTATGGGGCAGGTTACCAACATATATATTCATCTATCGTTCGGTCTCTCTCAAGTGTGCGTTGAACAAAAGGAAACTCTCGAATAACCAACAGCACAAATTAGACGAGAGTGTTCAGCCAGTTAGGGCAATGCCGTTAAATAAAATACACAAAATGAAAAAAAACCACTTTCCGCCCCACTTAAACACTTACAAGGACAATGTGTTTTCAAATTTATTTAATTTGATTTTTTTATTAGTATGGGTATTATTATTTTCACGCGCCTCCCTGATGGCTAATTTTTTTTGGTTTCAAATACCTAACAGTTCAGAGATACCTTAAAAGGTGTCATTGTATGACTTTTAAGGCTATCAGAATAACAGCGACCATCATAAAAGATATGTGTCGTGAGTAAAATGTAGGGTGGAATAGCATTGATGCAGAGCGTGAAAACGAACAGTGTTCAACTGCAAGCTTTATCAGCTTATTCCAATGTATAGCCTTCCAAAAAGTGGTTATAATCTTTAGCTGGTTTTTTTAAATCTCTTTAACTCAATGATCAAGTTTTTAGTCTAACAATTAATAACTTCAATGCGATTGTATATGAAGAGATTAAAACCCTTAACTACAAGGATTGTATATAACAAAGGATTGGATCGTGAGCTTAATAATGGCACGCACGATAGACAAATAACTAGAAAATGGTCACGTATGGCGATTTCTGGGAAAAAATATACCATTTCCAATTTTGAAAATCGCACCCTTGGTATATTCTTTTTTCGATCTCGATGAAAAAAACGATAAACAACAATTATTGGTATAAATTAATAACTAATAACTCGCCATTAGATCGTGAGTCATCAGGTTTAAACCCGCATCGATTATGTTGTTGAACTTGCCCAAGCATACACTTGTCGTTATAGGTGTTTTTGAAATCCTTTCTTATATACAATCCTTGTAGTTATAGGTTTTTTAAATCCTTCTTTATTTATATAATTCTTGTAGTTTGGCCTTATAAAAAACTTGTGAGTCGAGTTTAATAAAAGCTATTCCAATAGTTGGAAAAGCAGACTTTCTAGTTTACCCAAGTGATGATAATTAGGTTCGGGTGATTTATATTCTTTCTGAGAATATTAACTTTCTTGCCTATTGCCTCTAGCTGTTTGTTGTTCCCTATAAGTACCTTTTATCATTACCGTATTAACATTAATGAGATGATTTAAAAGTGCTTGTTTAAACGCAACCCAATTTGGCGGATTGCAATGACGAGTTATGCCAAACACAAAAGCATGTTTAAATTTTGTCTGTAACTGCTTTTGACTAAAATGGCATCGCTAGATAAGGGGGAACCATAAATATTTTTTGAGTCCCCATAATTTTGGTAGATGGAATAAAATGGCTGCCACACCTATAAAATTTTTTAATATATTGATAGGTAAAGTGAGCAAATATTTAATTTATTTATTTGCCCACCCTTTTGTCATCGTTCAATACGAAAATTTATCGGTCAATTTCCCCAAAAACTATATCCTGCGTCCCAATAATGGCAACCACATCAGCGATCATGTGCCCCTTTGCCATTTCGTTCATTGAGGCTAAGTGAGCAAAACCGGGCGCGCGAATTTTCAGACGATAGGGTTTGTTAGCACCGTCGGATATTAAATAAATACCAAACTCGCCCTTTGGATGTTCAACCGCTTGATACACTTCGCCTTCTGGGACACAGTAACCTTCAGTGAATAATTTAAAGTGGTGAATAAGGCCTTCCATGTCGCCTTTCATCGTTTCACGTCGGGGCGGGGTGAATTTATGATCATCAACCATAACGGGGCCGGGATTTTCGCGGAGCCAGTCAATACATTGTTTAATAATCTGGTTGGATTGGCGAAATTCTTCCATGCGGACTAAGTAGCGATCATAGCAGTCGCCATTGACTCCCACCGGAATGTCAAAATCTAATTTATCATAAACTGCGTAGGGTTGTTTTTTGCGTAAATCCCATTCTATGCCGGAACCACGTAACATCGGCCCCGAAAAACCTAAGTTAAGCGCACGTTCTGGGGACACTACACCAATGTCAACGGTGCGTTGTCTCCAAATGCGATTTTCGGTGAGCAAAGTTTCATATTCATCAACATATTTGGGAAAACGCTCGGTAAAATCCTCAATAAAATCTAATAGCGAGCCTTGGCGATTAGCATTTAGGCGTTTGACATCAGCCTCATTATGCCATTTAGAAGTTTCATATTGGGCCATGCGATCTGGTAAATCTCGATAAACGCCACCCGGGCGATAATAGGCTGCATGCATTCGCGCTCCGGTAACGGCTTCATAACAATCGATTAAATCTTCGCGCTCCCGAAACGAATACAAGAACATAGTCATCGCGCCAACATCTAGTCCGTGTGTGCCTATCCACATCAAGTGGTTGAGAATACGGGTAATTTCGTCAAACATCACGCGGATATATTGGGCGCGAATGGGTGGCTTAATACCAAGTAATTTTTCTATCGCCATCACATAAGCGTGTTCATTGCACATCATGGACACATAATCCAGTCTGTCCATGTAGGGCACACTTTGATTAAATGGCTTACTTTCTGCCAGTTTTTCGGTGGCGCGGTGCAATAATCCAATATGGGGATCCGCCCTTTCAATGACTTCACCGTCTAATTCTAATACCAAACGCAACACCCCATGTGCGGCGGGATGTTGGGGGCCAAAATTCATGGTGTAATTGCGAATTTCAGGCATTCTGTTATTCCTTACCTTTTTTCAGGCATTTGAACTGTGATTAATTGATGTTACACATAAGCAATATAAAATGCCACGTCATTCCGGCGAATGCCGGAATCTCGTTAAAAATGTTATCTAAGGAACGTGCATGAAATAATTGGGGCAACCATAAAGGATTGCCCCTACGTCACGTGATGATTTGTAGGGGCAATCCCTTTGCGGTTGCCCAAAGTTGACTAAGTTGTTTCATGCACGTTCCTAAAATGCCGGTATTCTGGATTTTCGATCCCCCTGCCTCTGTAAGTCTGCTTTTGTGAAGGCGGGGGGGACAAGGTTTGCGTTCAAGACGGCAGTGTCGCGTCAGTGATTAACTTGACAATGTCATATTTCAATCAGAACCAAGTTTTTTCGTACAAGGTTCGCCTTGTACTCCTGAGCAAGAACCAAGTTTTTTTGTACAATCGAGTTTATACCGATTTAACGTAATTCATTGATTTACTTAAAATTCTCAGTTGGGTAAATGTCATAAAATCAAGCGCTTAAATTAAATCGGTATAATGTCTAATATTCGTCTTGTATTTCGATAATATGACATTGTCAAGTTAATTATGATGAAACTCTTCATCGTTTTAATATGGTTGACTATGATAAACGTTATCACCGTTATCATCAAAATCATTTTAATCACAGTTCAAATCTAATTGACATAACGGTTATCATGACGTACCACTCTAGGCACGAGTGTCCGCGGTTCTATACTCACCGGTTCATAAATAACCCGTTTCTTCTCAGGATCATAACGCATTTCAACATTGCCGCTGAGTGGAAAATCTTTGCGGAATGGATGCCCTATAAAACCATAATCGGTCAAAATACGGCGCAAATCGGGATGCCCGACAAATAAAACGCCAAATAAATCAAAGGCTTCTCTTTCATACCAAGTGGCAGAATTCCAAATACTCACCACTGAATCTATGCGCGGTGGCTCGCCTTCGGCAAAGGCTCGTACTCGTAAACGCTGGTTATGTTTAATGGATAATAAATGATACACAACGGCAAAGCGTGGCGAATCGCTATTTTCTTTATAAATGTTTTTGCTGACACCACGACTAAAGCCAGTACTGCTTGCTTGCTTGGTTTCCCAATCGGCTTGTCCATATTGAGAATAATCAACACCGCATAAATCCATTAACTGGGAAAAATCAAATCTATCGCGTAATGCCTGACACACAGTGAAAACATGCGCAGCTGGCACTTCCACTGTGAGTTCTTTGTATGCAATGTCCGCCTTTAGGGGGATATTGGCAAATCTTTCTTGTAGTTCGGCACGTAGCGTCTCAAGAGAATTAGCCATATCAGTTATCAGTTATCAGAGTTTTTAGTGGTCAAAAAACGGTGGTAAAATTTCAGGCTTCAAAAAAATCCGATTTTTTGAAAAAATCGGATTTCTAACCAAATTCAATATCTTGTTGACTATCCCATAAATTGTTGAAAAAACTTGGTTTCGAGGACTTCAAGTTTTTGTGTACAAAAACCTGATGCCCTTGAATGGATTTTCACGGATTTCAAATACGCTCAGTATATCACTTGAGTAGATGATGTATCTTTTTGTTAGCTTGCCTTGGCAATTGTGTTGGTACGCTTAATTTTATTTTGCAATTGCAATATACCATATAACAAAGCTTCAGCGGTGGGCGGGCAGCCGGGCACATAAATGTCAACCGGCACAATCCTATCGCAGCCGCGCACCACGGAATAAGAATAATGGTAGTAGCCGCCACCGTTGGCACAGGAGCCCATAGAAATCACCCAACGTGGTAGGGGCATTTGATCATACACTTTACGCAAAGCGGGGGCCATTTTATTGGTTAAAGTCCCCGCCACAATCATCACATCGGATTGACGGGGGCTGGGCCTAAACACAATGCCAAAGCGGTCAAGATCATAACGTGATGCGCCGGCCTGCATCATTTCGACAGCGCAGCAAGCCAAACCAAATGTCATAGGCCACATTGATCCGGTCCGCGCCCAATTAATGAGGCTATCCGCCGTGGTTGTGACAAAACCTTTTTCCAGCAGGTTTTCTATTCCCATTCGAGTGCCCCCTTTTTCCATTCGTAGATAAAACCAATAACCAATATCGCCAAAAATATCATCATGGCGATAAACCCAAACAGGCCAATGTCTTTGAATACCACCGCCCAAGGAAATAAAAAGGCAATTTCTAAATCAAAAATGATAAACAAAATGGCGACTAAATAATAACGCACATCAAACTTCATGCGTGCATCTTCAAAGGCTTCAAAACCACATTCATAAGGTGAGTTTTTTTCTGGATCAGGCCGACGAGTCCCTAGAAAAAAACCGAGGATGGGCATAATGATGCCTATCAACAAACCAATAATGATAAATAAAAGTATAGGTAAATAATTTTCTAACATAATTTATAGATGTCCTTGCCAGTGAACCACGCACAACATTATTTATTATATGACAAAAATCGTATAATGTATGTCAATACTTCACTATTTTTGTTAATAACGAATAGCGAATACTTCGGTTCCAATAATATTTAAAAAATGATTTAAAAAGGCACCCTTCAAAAATATCGGGGGCAACCATAAAGGATTGCCCCTACATACCCATTATTGTAGAGGCAATCCGTAGCGTAAGCCCTTTTCAGAATAAATGAAGGGTGCCCTTAAAAACAATAAATTATTTCAATATAATCTATCAGAATTTCCTTTGAGGTTAAGTTATAAAAATAGTCAGATTATTTAAGCAACTTCTTGAAAAAGAAGATAATAATTCGGTTAGGGGTATTCTTTATTAGCGAATATTTAAGTCTATGGTATCACTTAAAAAAATTTAGAGTTGCCTCGTTGTTTTAACGAGGAAAAAGGTGGGCAAACCAAAAGACGTTTGCCCACCCTACAAAATACCCGAAAATTTATGATTCCTTACTTATCCTCAAAGCGGCAATAGCCTGTGGATTGGCAACTAAAAAAAAAACGGACAAGCCACTCAAATGAGAGCCTGTCCGTTTTTATGATTGATAACGTTGAAAATTTCATTGCAAGAGTGCCTCATCCCCAAATTTTATTTGTCCGTTTTGCAACCCCACCACTTTTTGCGAAGCGGCTTGAGTTTCACCACCTTCAGTAAGACTTTCTCCCACCGCCACCAGTAACGTAAAAATCCCGCTACGCTGGATTAAGCGCGATCGGCACATTCCTATTTTCCGAATAATCAATGTAGCTCATTGATTTTGACTCCGCTGCTTGATGGGCACTTCAAAATAAAGTCTGTTATAAATCAATGATTTCTAAAAATGATCCGTTTTTTGGGAATGCGCCCTGCGTAAAACAGAGAATAACAACTGACACTGTTGCGGGAGCCAATTTGGGTGTGCCTGTCATAAACCGACAAAATCGTGATAATTTTCGACTTGAAAAGGCATGGGTTATCTAGTTGTCTGGCGGGAATTTTAAAAGCGGTTGAATGGTTTGAACAGTGAATAGATCAAGAGTCAGTTAGAAACCTTGAAGGTTTTGGAAACGCTTTACGGTTTTGCCTTAAATAGATTAATTTCGCGAATAACAAATAAACCAGCGTTAATGAAAAACAATGATTAGATAAGCCATTTGCCGCTCAAAATGGGCGAGGGTATTGGTTTGGATACCTAAAAATAATAATTTAACAGGAATTGATGATCGCGGTATGGTAAAAAGGAGGGATAACCCTTGCCATGATGACAAGGGTATAAAGAAAAAATGGTGCCGATGGCCAGACTCGAACTGGCACGGCCGAAGCCACCGCCCCCTCAAGACGGCGTGTCTACCAATTCCACCACATCGGCTTGGTAACTGGGTTATTTCGGTAAATCGTCCATAATGAACGAAACCTCAAACAAAATCTATTTATTACGATACCTCACTCAGAAGGTACGCTCGGAATTTCATTATCCGCAGGCGGTGTGTCGCCCATAGGTGGCAAATCGCCATTGCTTTCACTTGGTACAGGCACTTCTGATGTCGTCTGGGTTGTCGTTGGCTGCACCGTCTCCACCACACTTTTAGGCTCTATGCGCTGTATGGAAAAATAGGCAAGGATCAGACTTGTTATAAAAAAAGTCGTCGCCAAAACCGCCGTCGTGCGGCTCAGAAACGAACCGGATCCTTGACTGCCAAACACGGTTGCTGACGCGCCACTACCAAAAGCCGCACCGGCATCGGCTCCTTTCCCATGCTGGATTAATATCAATCCAATTAATCCCACACAGAGAAAAATGTGGAAAATCACTACAATCTCATGGTACATATTAATTAGACTAGCTACATTTTTGTAGACAAATTTTTGTAAACAAATAGGGCGACCTGTGCAATAAAACGGGTCAATAAGTGCTTACGTTAGGTTAACTTTTTGAGCAAGCTTTTTATTATTTAGTTTTTACTATATAAGAAAATCTTTTAGTCCACTTTTATAAATTATTATTGGCTCCCAATGGACGAGCCGCATGGTACTCTATTTAAAAATGAATGTCAACGGTTTTTTGGATATTAAATGCTTTTTATAAAAAAAATGACGCAAGCCGGTATTAAATTTTTATTTTCTTCAAATAGTTTGGCAGAATCAGTAGGGCAAAACCTTCAAGGTTTCCAAAACCTTGAAGGTTTCTAACTGTAAAAAACTCTATATTAATTTTTAACGACGACTTCACTGGCCCGCTTGGCAAATGGCCAAAAAATCATCAGCTTTCAATGAAGCACCGCCAATCAAACCGCCATCAATATCAGGCTTGGAAAACAACTCAGCAGCATTACTACCTTTCACGCTGCCACCATAAAGGATTTGCACTTTTTCAGCAACCCCACCATCTTGTTCTGCAATCCGCCCACGAATAAAGGCATGAACGTCCTGTGCTTGTTGAGGCGTTGCTGTTTTGCCTGTGCCAATAGCCCACACCGGCTCATAAGCTATCACAGATTTTGCCAAAGATGCAACCCCTTGCAAATTAATGACGGCATCCAATTGCCGCTTCACGACTTTTTCCATTTCGCCGGCTTCACGTTCTTCAAGCAATTCACCTACACATAAAATAGGAATTAAATTGGCCGATTGTGCTTTAGCAAATTTTTCGGCCACCAATTCATCGCTTTCACCGTATAAACTGCGTCGCTCTGAGTGACCCACTATAACATATTTGCAACTGAAATCCACCAACATACTGGCGGCGGCTTCTCCGGTGAATGCACCGGGATCTTGTTGAGAGACATTTTGCCCGCCCCATCCAATCGCCGTCCCTTTTAACAACTCGCTCACTTGTTGTAAATAAACAAATGGTGGGCACACGGCCACTTCGGCCCGTTGTACGCTGGCGATGTTTTGTTTAAGGCCCTCAATTAATGACTGGTTATTTTGGATGGAGCCATTCATTTTCCAATTGCCAACTACCAGTGATTGACGCATTTATTATTTACCTCATTAATTATATATAGATGGTAACTACTCAGCCCCAACGGGGCGAATTATTATAGCCTGGGGCAACGTCCCAGGTGCAGGTGTTTATGAAGTGGAGAGGGCGCTGCCCTGGGCTTTAATAAAGCGCCCTTTCAAGGCTGGGTAGTTACTATAGATGTTCAGTTCCCAGGGCGCAGCCCTGGGCTTTAATAAAGCGCCCTTTCAAGGCTGGGTAGTTACTATAGATGTTCAGTTCCCAGGGCGCAGCCCTGGGCTTTAATAAAGTGCCCTTTCAGGGCTGGGTAGTTACTATAGATGTTAAGTTCCCAGGGCGCAGCCCTGGGCTTTAATAAAGCGCCCTTTCAGGGCTGGTTTTTTTTGCCTATGGTCAAACCATTCTAGGTTTGGCAAACCTCTAATGGGGCGCATTCCTATTTTTCAAATCATCAAATTAATAACTCATTGATTTTGAGTCCGCTGCTTGATAGGCCAAAAAATAAATATTTGTTATAAATCAATGAATTATAAAAATGACTCATTTTTTGGAAATGCACCCCTTCTAATGTCAGGCACAGAATTTTTCAGTCTATACTTCGTTTTGTTGAAAAGGATGATAATGTGAACAGGTTATGGTTTATTTATCAAACCTTAACTAAATCAATCCATCAAATCCGGAAAGAAGTTGTACTGCCTGCACATACTGACGGCTAAGTTGGGAACGCATTATACAGATTTTTAGCAAACGCTACTACCATAAAATTTAAATTAACAATCCTGTTAGAAACCTTCAAGGTTTTTGCAACGCTTTACGGTTTTGCCCTAGAACGTCTATAGAAACTTCGGAAACTTTGATCGTTAATGATTTTACGTTGACGAACATTTGTTAAATGCCCAAAAGTTTTCCGACATTTTGAGTAACAATCAGAATAAGTATTAGAGATACTTGCTTGCAAAATAATCGGAAATCGGGAATTGAGAATTTAAAATGAGTATATAAATCTCAGGGCAATACTAAAAACTTGAAAAGAAAATGTTCCCCATCCCCCATTGAAAATCGAGCTTTGTCTTCATCGATTTAAGATTTTTCATGGCCGTTAAATGAAATGCGAAGGCCAGTAGGCATTATTCGTTATTCACGATTTGCGTATTTTTCATGGCCGTTAAATGAAATGCGAAGGCCAGTAGGCATTATTCGTTATTCACGATTTGCGTATTTTTCATGGCCGTTAAATGAAATGCGAAGGCCAGTCTTCATTATTCGCTATTCGCAATTTGCATATTTTCCATGGCCGTTAAATGAAATGCGAAGGCCAGTCTGCATTATTCTTTATTCGCGATTTGAATATTTTTTATGGCCGTTAAATGAAAGGGGCAACCGCGAGGGATTTCCCTACAATCAATATATAACTAAATTGTAGGGGCAATCCTTTATGGTTGCCCTTGGTATTTTATTATTTGGGAGTTGCCTAATTAATATTCCCCTTGGAGCGATCCCCTTTCTCCTTTCTTCAACGCCGCAAAATCGCAATCCATCGCCACAAATTCAACAGACTCGCCAACGAACTTGCCACATAAGTCAACGCACAAGCCGTGAGAATCCGTCGTGCCGCCCCTTGATCTTTGACAGAAATATATTCACCTTTCTTTAAAATCGGTAACGCACGTTTAAAACTTGCATCCCATTCTACCGGCAAAGTCACCAAATGCACAACCACTGAGGTACCCAAACTCGCTAATCCACCCAAAAACATCAATACCCCCGCAGCGGGGATACGCGCTACGATAGTAATAATCGGTATCATTATCATCAATCCCGCCCCAATTTTTTCCGCCGTCTGTGCCATACCAACCAATTTGGTGCGAACATGTAAAGGCTGATAGCCGACATGATCCTGAATCGCATGCCCTACTTCATGCGCGGCGGTGGCAACCGCTGTCAACGATTTGCCCTCCCAATTGGCCTGACTCAGGCGCACCGTTTTTTCTATAGGATCATAATGATCACCCAATTCAGTGACTTCCACCTTAATATGCGACATTTCCATTTGATCAAGCAAATGTTGGGCAAGTTCGCCACCCGTGCCGGGGAGATCCTCACGCGGCTTACTATATTTAGTTAAAATTTTTTTCGCCCAAATTTGGGGGCCGAAAATGACAGCGAGTAGCAGTAATAAAAGGATGAGAATGTGTATTTCAGTTATTCAATTATCAGTTATCAATTCCAAGCTAACGTTTTTTTGTGTACAAAAAACGGGAGCAAAGAAAATTTCTCCAAATTCAAAAAGCTCATATTATCAGGAGTACAAGGCGAACCTTGTACGAAAAACGGCAGAAGAATTTTCGTTCGTTTCAGAAGATGGGAAGGAGTACAAGGCGAACCTTGTACGAAACTGGGCGTGATTATTTTTTTATGCCCAAATTTATGCCCAAATTTTAGTGAATAGCCCAGGCGAAACCTGGGGAACGTTTAATAATTTATAAATAGCAAAACCTTCAAGGTTTCTAACTTATTTGCAAAACCGTAAAGCGTTGCAAAAACCTTGAAGG
>QNER01000112.1 GCA_003646175.1 Candidatus Parabeggiatoa sp. nov. 1 | reverse complement strand
TGGTAAAATTAACATTTCCACTATATACAGTGGATAAGTGGGCATATATCAATCATTACAATTGACAGAAAGCTTTTTATCCAATCTTCTACCATTACTAGCGTATCTCATGTCTGAGACCGTTTTTATCTGAGCCTTTTCAGACTCTAACCCTTGTAATGGCTTACCACGTTTCATGTCACTGGCTTTATTCCGTACTTAGGTGGTTGCTTTGTGCCTATGTGCTTTGTTGATTACTGAGTGTTTTATATCAATTCCACTTCCTTACACATATACAGGTATTACTGATATATATCCGGTTCTATACTTAAGACACTTTATTCCACAACTTCGCTTTGCAGCTCACCGATATACAGTTAGCAGACGGGTAAACCTCTATATCTAGGTTTCTAGCCGCCATTATTACCTGCTTAATTCAAATATCGGGCATATCCCAATATCCAAACGGTTAAGTTATGCTTTTACCGAGTAATACAGTAGGAGTAACCTTTCAACTCCATAAGTAACATAATTGTAATTCCTACTGGAATCCTTCCTATTGGCTTGATTTGACTCAAGTTTCTAAGAAAACGTGTCGCACGACTTGTGTATAACGATGAGAGGTTCCACCTGGAGCTATTCATATTCAACCCCTTCAGGGTTGGAAATTAAATTTAAATTTTTCCCCAGGTTTCACCTGGGGCTATTCATATTTAACCCCTTCGGGGTTGGGAATTTTTAATCCTGTTAATCCTTTAATCCGTTTAATCCGGTTCAAAATACTTTTTAATCCGGTTCAACATTTTTTGAGCATTGGATCGCAGCATCACTAGAGATGACCAGTCTCCACCGATTACCAATCACCAACAGGTAAAAAAAATGTACGAAAGCGAAGAAATATTACGCACCCTCATCAATGCCTCCCCCGATATCATCTGTTTTAAAGATGGACAAGGACGCTGGTTGGAAGCCAATCAAGCAATGCTCAAAATATTTCAACTTGAAAAGGTGGACTATCGGGGGAAAACAGACACCGAATTGGCACAATTAACCCCTCACTTCTGTCGGGACGCGCTTCTGACTTGTGACCTGTCAGACAACTTAGCATGGCAAACCGCCACACAGAGCCGTTGCGAAGAGGTTATTCCAATACCTTATGGTAACTCTCGCGTTTTCGATGTGATTAAAGTGCCCATTTTTGATATCCATGGTGGACGCAAGGGATTGGTTGTGTTAGGACGAGAAATCACCGAACACAAACAGGCTGAGGAAAAACTGCTTAAAAGCGAGGCCCTTCTTGCAGAAGCACAGCAGATTGCTCAATTGGGATATTGGGAATGGGATATTATTAGTGGGGAAGAGCAATGGTCAACAGAAATGTTTAGGATTCTGGGATTGTCACTTCGCATCAACAATTTCACGTATGAAGACTTTGAAGAGGCGTTCCACCCTGAAGATCGTGATTATGTGTTGCAGGCCTTTGAAAAATCCATCCATGAGGATAAACCTTATCATGTTAAATTTCGTCTGATTTGTCTGGACGGCAAAGTACGCTATGTACAAGCCTTTGGCAAACTGATCCGAAATGCAGCCGGTAAACCGCTACGCTTTCTAGGTACCGCCCAAAACATCACTGAACTCAAACAAGTTGAAGAATCTTTACGGCATACCAATGAACAACTTCAATTGAGGGTCAATGAATTAGATCAACGGAGTCAAGAAATCAGTCTACTTAGCCAAATGGGCAACTTATTGCAAACTTGCCTAACGGTAGATGAAGCTTACACGGTTATTGCTCGCTTTATGAGGCGATTATTTCCCAACACGATTGGTTTGTTAGCCATGTTTGAAGATTCTTCTGAGAGATTGGAAAGCGTAGCCACTTGGGGAGAATTTTTTGAAAACGCTTTTGATGTGGTATTCGCACAAAAAGATTGTTGGGCACTGCGACAAAAACGTCCTTATTATATGTCAGATAGACAAACACATCCCCTATGCAACCACTTATTTTCCACATCGTCCACGTTTTATTTGTGTGTTCCTATGATAGCGCAAGGAGAATTGCTCGGTTTATTGCATATTGCGCAACCACAATCAAATAGCTTAAGCGAAGCGCATCAACGGCTGGCAGAAACCATTGCTGAACAAGTGGCACTGGCATTAGCTAATCTGAAATTACGTCAAACATTACACAACCAATCTATCCGCGATCCCCTCACTAATCTTTATAACCGACGATATTTGGAAGAAACCTTGGAACGTGAATTTTACCAAGCCGAGCGAAATCATCAGCCGGTGGGTATCATCATGGTTGATCTTGATCATTTTAAGCAATTTAATGATACTTTTGGACATGAGGCCGGTGATACGGTGCTACAAGCGTTGGGGCATTTTTTAAATGAACACATTCGCAAAGGGGACATCGCGTGCCGCTATGGTGGCGAAGAATTCACGCTTATCTTACCTGGCGCACCTTTAGAAGTTGTTCAAAGGCGGGCTGAATCTTTGAACAATAGGGTTAAGCTCCTCACTGTTCAACATCGTGACCAAAATCTGGGACCTATCACTTTATCAGCAGGTGTGGCTACTTTTCCACAACATGGGACGCGATTTCAAGAAGTCTTACGAGCGGCCGATATTGCGCTTTTGCGAGCGAAAAAACAAGGACGTGATAGAGTTATGGTTGCAGAATAGATGAAATGAATGGGAAATGAGTTATTCACCATTTTTCTTCTTTAATGGTGATGGAGTCCAAACTTTAGTTTGGCTGGCTGGCCCAAACTAAAGTTGGCCGACTCCTAAAAACTTGTGAACGAGTGAATGTTTTTGGCAGTCGTACGGGTTATACTAAACGAGTCTCAAAAATCATTGATTCGACATTACCGACTGATTCACAATAAGCACTGGGATCGTTTTAGGAGAAAAGGGGAAATGGGATCGGTACAAGGGGAAAGTCGTTTTCTTTGCAAAATCTCTTGATGTTCTCGTTCGTTTTTAGTAAAAATGGGGTAAAACTTTGGGCGGTTCTTTGAAAATATTGGATATTCCAAACTAAAGTTTGGACTCCTGAGTCAACTAAGTTATGACAATTATTCCTATTTTACCAACAACATCGCTTTTATATGAAGCGGCCACCCAATTAGCAACCATTTTTCATTTATCCGTTGTTGACACACCGCCATCGGCTGTGCCCTATTTGTTGCATTTAACCGAGGAACGTTTGGAATTACGCGACACGCAGTTTAAAACGGGACCGGTTTATGTGGATTTTGTGGGTGGCGCGTTAGGTTATCGTCGCCGCTATGGGGGTGGACGCAAGCAGCCGTTAGCAAAAGCCATTGGTTTAAAACACGGTGTTACCCCCACTGTACTAGACGCGACAGCAGGATTGGGGCGCGATGCTTTTATCTTGGCTTGTTTAGGTTGCCGGGTGCAAATGGTAGAACGTTCTCCCGTGGTTGCAGCCTTATTGTACGATGGCTTACAACGGGCCCAACAAGATGCGGAAATCGGTGCTTTGGTAACAGAACGGTTACAACTGATTTACCATGACGCGCAACATTGGTTATCCCAACTTTCCCCAACACAACAGCCAGAGGTCATTTATTTAGATCCCATGTATCCCCACCGTCAAAAGTCCGCCTTAGTCAAAAAGGAAATGCGGTTATTTAGGACGCTTGTAGGTGACGATTTAGATGCGTCCGCTTTGTTAAAAGTGGCGTTAGCCGGTGCCCGTCGGCGCGTCGTCGTCAAACGTCCTAAACGGGCTCCAACACTGGATGAGACATCGCCAAGTTTTTGTATTAACAGTGAAAATACGCGGTTTGATGTGTATAACCTGATGACTCCTCTTTTTCTAAACCGTCTTGAGTCAAGTGACTTATAAATCAACTCATGAACTTGACAATTATCATTCGTTTCAGGCGAACTTTGTACGAAAAAAACTTTGTCTATAGTTTTTCAGAAAAATAATGTAACGATACGGATGCTATCCCTTCTTAGGGATAGTATCCGTTAGTTAACTTTGACTTGTGAAATTAATTATATGAACATCTATATTTAAAGGAGTACAAGGCGAACCTTGTACGAAAAAACTTGGTTTTTATTGAAGTTAATATTAATATTAAAGTTGGACACCGCATATCTTTTGGCTCATTGCTTTGAGTTTTACGTTCGCCACATTTGGCTTTTAATTTTGGTACGCAAAAACGTTTGCCTCGAAGACTGCCGGGGGATTTGCTGAGTTTAATCTTTATGTGGCTACGATTTTTTTGATGCTCAAGAAATGACCATTCAGGTTATCGGTGGTGAAGAAATAGCTGAGATTACAGTGGCTAAAAACACGACGGTTAGAGATATTAGGGCAAAACCTTCAAGGTTTCCAAAACGCTTTCCGGTTTCTAACTGAAATTATTTTTAATACCTTAACCGATTTTTAGAGAGTCCCTACACAATGAGCGATATTGAGATATTACCATAATTAATCATTATTTATCAGTTAGTTAAAACGGTTATTTCAGAAGCGACGATCTCAAGTTAATGATACAAAAATGACCCTTCAGAAAAAAACGCGGTAAAATGTCATTTTTGGGCATTTAAAAGCGTATTGATTTTTTATAAATTAAAACAATGCGTTACGAAATAGGATAGATATTGGTGCGGTTAAACTGTAAGTCGATGACCTTAAATGATATTTTGGGAGTCCTGATTGAACAATGCCACTAGAATTTGGCCCGAAAAAAATATTTGTGAGGCCAACTTCGACACCCTTCAGTTATTTCTAAATGTTAATAAAACCGTTATATTGAAGTAATAGGTCATGGGTTTGAGGTGATAGAAGTATTTTCGTTCAGTGCTGATAATATTGCCAAGAATTTTTCCTAAACCTTTGATGAATGAATCGATATGATTTATCCATTACCTATTATCCATTCAACTACTTTTGAAGGGGCCTAAACGTATTGACAAAGCGTTGTCCGGTGCTTTATCTTATGCGTATCACCATGATGGGTGGCGCATTTTGTCAAAAATTGCGGGGTAACATGTGCGGCAATTTTTGTGCGGCTAAATATGATTGAAGGGTATGCAACATTTTGGTCTATCCAAAAAAATGGGTATATCCAAAAAAGAACCTTGACACCATTTTTTAATACAATTAACCTGCAATTTCATTTTAAGGTGACAAGTGAATTTGTGAAATAATAAATTTTGAGTCGCCCCTACAAACCAATGGAAGTGTTCAAGTTATGGTATTTGCGAATCGGCAATTGAGAATTTGCACAATTGATCGTAGAAAAAGTTTGGCCTCCAATTCAAATACCCAAGAAAAATACAATTTATTATAAAAGTGAAAAGCGGGGCTGCCCATTATATAAGTCATTGATTTTTAATACCTCCACCGGCTTGTAGTGACTACCTAAATTACTAAAGCAATAGACTATGCCGAATGATATTGGTATGTCCCCTATTTTGATACATATTATTATGAGACAAAAAATCTATAATCCTCTTAAATGTATAGTCATTTTATTGATCGTTGAGATATTAACGACTTGTGCGATATCTCCTCAACAAGAATATCCAGAAGGCGTTGAATTTCTCAGTGATGTCAAAATAAAAAGCGCATTGTGCTATTCATATATTGATGAAGGTAAAGAGAGTGCTCGAAACCAAGTAACAGCTATGGCACTCACAAAAGCGAGCGAATCTTATAAACTCAGAATTAAATCAAAATTGGAAATGAGCGCTATGTGTACAAAACAGAAAAATAAAGAAAGTTGCGAAACAAAAATAGAACATATTATGCAACTCACAAGTGATAATTTGGTTGAAAAGGTTGAAACAAAATATCAAGATATTAGTCACAAGAAAATATGTGTAACTGCTATAGTTCATCTTATAGATAGAGATAGTGACAAAGATGGTATACCAGATGATTTGGACTGGTGTCTCAATACGCCAACGGGTACTGCTGTAGATAAAAACGGGTGTCCTCAAATGGTTGTCCAATCCACCCCCCCCGTCAGAGATAGTGATAACGATGGTGTGCCAAATGATTTGGACATGTGTCTAAATACACCAACAAACATTGCTGTGGATAACAACGGGTGTCCTCAAATGGTTGTCCAATCTAACTTTCTTGTTAGAGATACTGATAACGACGGTATACCAGATGATTTGGACTGGTGTCTGGGTACGCCAGCAGGTGTCAATGTAAATGAAAGGGGATGTCCCCAAGAGATTGAGAGAGATAGTGAGAATGACAGTGTGCCAAATGATAAGGATAGATGTCCCAAAACACCTGCGAATTTTCGTCCGGTGGAAAAAAATGGTCATAAAACAGTTTTTCGTGACAAGTTGAAAGATGGTTGTTTAGGCCCAGTAATGGTGCGGATTCCTGCCAGAAAGTTTAGGATGGGTTCATCATCAGGTAATAAAGATGAGCAACCAGTGCATAATGTAAAAATTAAAAAATTTGCGATAGGGCAGTACGAGATAACAAGGGAGGAATATCGGCACTTTGTGGAAGCAACCGGTTATGCAGGTGACGGTTGTTTTTTAAACCCTGCGCCTCCTGAAAAAGATGATCGTCATTTTGAGCATCCGGTTGGCTGCATTGAGTGGCTTGATGCGGTCGCTTATACCGAATGGTTAACTAAACAAACTGGAAAATATTATCGTTTACCGACTGAGGCAGAATGGGAGTATGCGGCAAGAGCGGGAACCAAAACCAGATATTGGTGGGGTAATCAGATGGATTACAACCATGCTAATTGCACGGTTACGAAAAAGAGTGATTTTGATGAACCTGAGCGTTTTAAAGATGATTTTGAATTTACAGCACCCGTTGGTTCATTTAAACCCAATGATTTTGAGTTATACGACACTGTAGGCAACGTATGGGAATGGACGTGTTCTATTTATGAAAAGCGTTATCAAGGGAATGAAAAACGTTGCGCTCATAAGGATAAAAAAGGCAATCGAACACCACGGGGAGGCGCATTTAATGCTTTGCCTTCTTCTTGTCGCACGGCTAATCGTACCGACATTCGCTTAGATAATCAATCCAACGAAGGGTATGGTATGCGTGTCGTTTGTTGTGCAGAATAATTTTTTAATGCTTTTTTACTGAGATGCTTTTATAATTAGCGCTTGGGCAAAAACCATCTAATCTTTTGAAGTTTAAACTGATATGGGGCATTTGCAGACAAAATACTTTAAAATTGAATGGATATTGCCTATTCAAAGAGGTTCATAAGGTTTATTAATTTTATATTTGCCGAAAAGTAGGTTTGATCAGAGAATACCCCATATCAGTTTTATTATTTAATTTAACATGAGGAAATTATATGACGAAAATATTTATCGGTTTGCTAACTCTATTTATGGTAATGGCTACTTTGTTAGGTTGTAGTACTACACGTGATGTAGATGTAAAATCTACACAGGCGCTGCCTGACTGGCCAGTAAAACCGGAGGCAGTAAAACCGGAGCCAGTAAAACCGGAGGCAGAAAAACCGGAGGAAGTAACCCCCCCGTCTCCCCCTCGCTATGATCCAGATGTGTTACAAAGTAATCTTAAAAAGATGACTAAAAGTTTGACGGGGTTAGAGTATCTTGAAACTCCTAAGAAATTGCAAGATTGCTCAGGCATATTTCTCAGAGTGGTTAGGAAATTTAAAAAGTACTATCCCGATCGCCCCTTCCCTGATGAGAAGCAACAACGAAGCACCCGGTTAATTGGAAAATGGTATCATGAACGTGGCGAATTGATACTTATTCGTGACCCCCAAAAACAAGCCCATTTAATCAAACCGGGAGCCATTATGTTTTTTGATGGTGCTCCTAAGAAAAAATTTAGTGGGCGTTTTAAAGATTTGTTCGTAAGGGGAAAAGGAATTTACCACATGGGGGTTGTTGTTAAAGTGGTTTCGGATAACGGTAAAGTCACTGGCTATCATCTATTTCACGGACGGAAGGATGGAACGCCATCAGGAACAACTCGTTATCATAAAGGGTTTCGGAAAGATTATGGGCCTCAAGCGCGTCGAGATAATTATCCGCCATTTGGCAACGGACAAGAAAATTGGATTGCGGTTGCTCATTTAGTTAATCCTTACACCACACCATGATTAATGGTCCCCCCAAGACTGAAAAAATCGTATTTTTAACACAAAAAAGCCCCTTGTTTTTTGAGTTTTTGGGCTTTTTTTTTGTTAAAATATTTTTATGGGTATCCTTTTACCCATTACCACCTATAAATAAGTACAACCACACGAAACGAATGGAAGATGGTAGAATCAACGCAGGTGCTTCGACATTGCAGATCTAAGCTTTAATAATTCGTTAATTTCGTCAATTCGCGGTACTCAACTAAACTGATAGGTGGTAAGCGAGCTGCTATTTTTAGAAAAGTCCCCCTTAAAAGCATCAATAATAGTCCAAAAAAAATAACTGTTTTAAAACAAACGAAAAAAAAGCTTGATTTTCTTTTGATTTTCTTTATTATACTTCGCTCCTTTGAAAAGGGTGAAAATGAAATAAGAGATTAAGCCACATTCGCCTAAAAACATAAATCCGTAAAATCCGGAAAGAAGCTGTACTTCCAGTAATTATTCACAATTCACAATATACCTTGATAATGTTACATTTTAATATACATTTTAATACGCCGTTTTTCGTACAAGGTTCGCCTTGTACTCCTTTCCCTATTCGGCTGTTTTTCGTACAAGGTTCGCCTTGTACTCCTTTCCCTATTCGGCTGTTTTTCGTACAAGGTTCGCCTTGTACTCCTTTCCCTATTCGGTTGTTTTTCGTACAAGGTTCGCCTTGTACTCCTGATAATATGACATTGTCAAGATACTTTCCTCCCTTGAAAAGGGTGAAAATGAAATAAGAGATTAAGCCATATTCGCCTAAAAAAATCCGTAAAATCCGTCAATCCGCTGTACTTCCAATTCACAATTTTCATCACCCCAAATGCTCACCCAAAAAACCAAACCGATATCTGAACAAGATATACAAAAAACCACCGAACAATATTTATCAAATTGTTTGCACAAAGACGAGGAAGAATTCAATCGACAGTTCAAAGAACAGCTAAACGATATCATTACAGCGATCACAGATTCTCTCCCACTAAACAAGGACCAAAACGACGTTCGACAATCGGTTCAAAAACACATCAATACTTTTTGGCTGAGATATAAAAAAAGAGAAGGCCCTAAACCTGACTACGTTGCTAAAAGATTAACCGCAGAATTTAAAGATTATTTCGTGTCGTTGACTCAAGCTGACACTGGCGAAAAAAACTATCCGCAAAACATCAAAACCACCGACAAAGAAATAATCGCGTTAACTCAAATAGCCGATATGTTTTTGGAAACCAAGGATCCAACAGGCAAAGATATTCTGCTGCAAATCGAATTTGAGGCGGAATACAACACTGATAAGGAGATGGACAGAAGGATACTGCACTACGAAAGTTTTGTCGATTTCGATCAACAAAGAAGACACGCGAGAGATAAGCACATACCTGAAAGAGAATTATTGACGCAAGTCTTCTATCTTCGACGTTCTCCCAAATCAGGGCGTAAAAAACCGCTGATAGAGCATGTTGATAGAACTGTGACAACTCCGACGTTATTGGTGCCTAAGCCGATAAAATATACCGCATACCATGTTTATCAATTTGATATTATTGATATTCTCCAAACCAATCTGCCATTTTTGTTTTGTTTTGTTGGCAATATGAACAAAGTGACACCGGCAAAAATACAACAACATGAGCCTGAAATACGACAACTGGTTTATGGTGAACTGACTGAAAACCAACGGGGGACGATGACAACAGTGCTTGCGACTTTCAAGCAAAAAGGCTACTATAACGCCAACCAATCTGACAACATTGACATTATTAGACAAATGATTGAAGTAACTGAAATGTATCGGGGAAATGAAAAGGTTTTTCTCCAACAAGGCATCCAACAGGGCGAAGAAATAACCTCTCTGAAGTGGTTTTTGCGTGGACAGTTAGGATTTTCTGCTCTCGTCGAAGATTTGGGGGAACAAAAAGCTAACCGAGTTCAGCAAAACGCAGATAATTTCAGAAGAGCCCTGGAAAAAGGGACTCCGTTGGTTTCAATATTGGAACAATTAGATGAAACCGAAAATGGAGAGTCGGTTACTTTGGCTCATTCTTGAATGGGCTTTGTGAAATATTGATGGGCAACCCGATTTTAATCCCTTGCCTTTACTAACAAAACGGCGTTTAGAAATTCACTTTCAACGCCGTTTTTTTTGTCTTATTGGTAAGGCAATACCTATCAGGCGCATTTCCAAAAAAATCAATTTATTTCTGTTGAGTACAGCGGATACGCGAAATAAACGGATAAGGCTTTTCTCAATTGATTATTCAAAAGACAACTTCATACCAATAAATATATTACGGTAACCTTTTCAAATTCAACATCGATATTTTGGCACCCTTCAATCCTCTCTAAAAAATAGTTAACAATTTATTACCAAATGTTTTTCGTACAAGGTTCGCCTGAAACGAATGAGATTCATCATCTCTTTTTCGTGCAAGGTTCGCCTGGAACGACTGATAGTCTATACTGAAAGTACAGCTTCTTTACGGATTTGACGGATTTTTTGAGACGGATGTGGCTTAATATCTTATTTCATTTTCACCCTTTTCAACGGAGCGAAGTATAACATTGTCAAACATTTTGATGACAGCAAACATTTTCGGGACAAGCTATAGTTTTTCAGAAAAATAATGTAACGATACGGATGCTATCCGCTCGATAGGATAGTATCCGTTAACTTTGACTTGTGAAATTAATTATATGAACATCTATATAATGATAATAAGCTTGTCACATAATGGTGGTGCATTTTATGCCGGTTAACAACATCTGTGAGTCTAAAGCAATCAATCCGTCAAATCCGGAAAGAAGCTGTACTTATAGCATCTGTGAGTCTAAAGCAATCAATCCGTCAAATCAGGAAAGAAGTTGTACTTATAGCATCTGTGAGTCTAAAGCAATCAATCCGTCAAATCAGGAAAGAAGTTGTACTTATTAATAAGAGGGCACAAAGTTACACAGAGTTACACAGAGTAAATTTTAGAGTTGTGCTACCTAGAGGACAAAATTATGCTACCTTTATATAAAGTGACCACAATTATTCTGTTGTGTCTATTTTTCTCTGCCTGCAACGTGTCACCGCAGATGTCATCGTACAATTATAATCAGCCGAGATGGGCCTACAACAGAATACCTTCACACGGCGGAAAAAACGCGGCCGTGGGGTGTAGCACCCATATCAATACGCATGAGCAAGAAAAAGAGGCAAAAACCATTGCCCTGCATAAATTGGCTGAACAACTGGGGGGCGTGATAGTTGATGGAAAGACTCACAGGGTGACGGAAGATAAAAACGGTGCAATAACAAATAGTTTGAAGAGAGAAATAATAATAGATACCGTTCAAACAACGATTACTGCCGTGCCTTATGATACTTGGCGCGATCCATCTGGGAATGAGTTCTGTGTCTGGATGAATACGACTAACATTGGGGGCGTTGATTGGGAATTGTTAAAAAAATTGGCACCGATATTGCTACATTTGCTTTGATAAAATGGAACAGACAATGTCGCATTGCGTCCGTTGTTGGCTCAGTTTTAGTGGCTATTGACAATAGATCAAATTTGTTATGGTCAAAACGATAATCAACGCCTCTATAAACAGAGTTGAGTTCGTTGACGGCCTGTCCCGCACCTACTCTATACACACAAGTTCTTCGTGCCCACCTAAGCGGGCTGTTAGAATTCCAAAACACCCAAAAATTGTACAGCTGAGCGATCCCACCAACCCAATTTGAAAAAATAGAGAAATCATACGCTTAAAAGTTATGTGCATAGAGTAGGTCCCGCCCAGAGAAAAATCGGTGCCCGGCTGCACTTTTTTGAGTTAGAATATCCGGGGTGTGCTACCTAGAGGACAAAACGATGCCATCTACGTTATATAGAGTGACAGTCATCCTTATTTTGTGTCTATTTTCCTCGGCCTGCTGTATTTGGGGGGGGTGTAAAACAGAGCCAAAATCTTTAATAGGGTGGGTGAAACCTAAGCCTGAATGGGTCAAAGATAGACTGCCGACAGATGGGGAAGGAGCTGTGGGGTGTGACAGCAGCTATGCGGACACTTCCCAGCAAAAATATAATGCAACTGGCGTTGCCATTAATGAATTGGCTATGCAAAAGGGTATACACGTTATAGGTAAATTCGATATGACAGGGACTGAAAGTGGTAGTATTGCCACATTCAAAACAAAACAAGGAGTTGACGTAACAATTAAGGCTAAGACGCACGATTGTTGGATTCACCCTACCAAAGTAGAAACGTGTGTGTGGATGAAGGAGATGAAGTAAGTAAATAATCTATGTACAGGACAAAAAAATATAAATGTAGGGTGGGTAAGTTCGTTTCGAGGAACTCGAAACGAACTTGCCCACCATCTTTTTAAACCCCGATTTGAAAACGGATAGGTGGATAGGGTTGCCCCCCTACCTATCGTCGAGACGCGAGGCAGTGCAAATCGACAATGGAAACAATCCCTTATCCTAAGCTATAATGGTGGGCAAGTTCGTTTCGAGTTCTTTGATCCGAACTTACCCACCCTACAGTTAATTTTAATATAAAAATCAAAGCATT
>QNER01000111.1 GCA_003646175.1 Candidatus Parabeggiatoa sp. nov. 1 | reverse complement strand
TTTTATCAGGAGTACTTCGCTCCCTTTGTACAGGAGTACAAGGCGAACCTTGTACAGGAGTACAAGGCGAACCTTGTACAGGAGTACAAGGCGAACCTTGTACGAGTAAGCGGCGTGGTTGTTTATCATTCGTTTCAAGCGAACTTTGTACAGGAGTACAAGGCGAACCTTGTACTCCTGATAAACAATAACGCCGTTTTTTCGTACAAGGTTCGCCTTGTACTCCTGATTATGACTTTTTTCGTACAAGGTTCGCCTGAAACGAATGAGAAATAACAACGTTTTTTCGTACAAGGTTCGCCTTGTACTCCTGATTAGGATTTTTTTCGTACCAGGTTCGCCTGAAACGAATGAGAAATCACCCGTTTTTTCGTACCAGGTTCGCCTTGTACTCCTGATTATGGATTATGATTTTTTTCGTACAAAGTTCGCCTTGTACTCCTAATTATTCTTAAAATCCTTTCTTATAAGCAATCCTTGTAGTTATAAGCAATCCTTGTAGTTCTTATTTATTTATTTTATGCCTAAACTCAAACTCGTCCATCAATTTTCTTTGTTAGCCGTTGTAGCCCTGCTTCTCATAGTCGGATTAGCCTTGCTTGATTTTCATTATAAATCAACGATTAATACCATTACCCGTGAGCAAGAACGGCTGCTGTTAATTAGAGAACAATTAGCAAAAGTGGAAAGGGAGATACTTCGCGCACGGCTGGATGAGTCACAGATGATTAGTTCAAGAAAATCGTCATTTTTTGAGCGTTTTGAACAAAAAGTAGAGACGATTCGCTCGGTTTTAAATACACTCACTTCTCAATTTCAGGCTGATGCTATCACAGAACCACAGAGCATCATGCTAAAAACGCTGAACCGCTATCACAAATATGTGCATAAAACCTTAACACTCCAAAAACAAATGGGGCTGGAGGGCAAACAAGGGCTATTAGTTGAACTGATCGCGATAGAAACGGCGCTACAAAATGTGTTGTACACCATTGATAATAAAAAACTTAACTTATTGTTTCTCCAGATGCAATTGCTTGAAAAAGATTTCAGCAATACGCTGAATATGAAACTCGCAGATAAGTTGCTCACATTGGCTTCAACATTTAGTGAAGAACTCAAAACCCAGAATTTATCTAAAACCCATCAAGACAACTTGCCGCTGTACCTGACAAATTATCGTGACAAAGTGTCACAACTGATGAATAAAATTGTTGAAATTGAATTGTCTATTGCGACAAGTACGTTGCAATTTGAACACATGTTTCCAAATCTGCAAAAAAGCCAACAGCGGACGAATGAATTGATTGCGTTAACCGCCGAAAAATTGGCTGAACAACTCCATGTTTCAGAATTTCAAACCATCGCAATTTTTAGCGGCGCATTTATCATTCTTGCCATTTTTATGTTTTTTCAAATTCGCAGTGCCCAAACCTTGGTTACCCGTTTACATCAACTGGCGATTTGTATGCGATATGTGGCAGCCGGTGATTTTGAAAAATCCATCAATTTACCGCAAGGGCAAGATGAAGTGGGGGTATTGGCGAGAACATTTAGCAAAATGACTTCGCAGATAAAATCGCAAATGGCTGTGATTGAAAATGAACACAAAATGATTCAGCAGGAAAAAGACAAATCAGAAAAGCTATTGTTAAATATTTTACCTTCAGCCATTGCGGCGCGTTTAAAACAACAAGAGACACTGATTGCAGATAAATTTGAAAATGCAACTGTGCTTTTTTGCGATATTGTTGGTTTTACAACCCTGTCTGCGGCTATTTCCCCTGACGAAGTGGTGCAAACCTTGAACCTGATTTTTACCTCATTTGACGCGCTGACGACAAACTATGGTTTAGAAAAAATTAAGACTATCGGCGATGCTTATATGGTGGTGGGTGGTGTACCTAATCCCTGTGATAATCATGCAGAACGCATCGCGCAAACAGCTCTTGAAATGCTGAAATCTGTTGAAAGTTTGGCTAAAAAAATAGGGCAACCACTGTCAATACGTGTGGGCATTCATTCTGGAGAAGTGATTGCTGGTGTCATTGGTACCACAAAAATTGCATATGATTTATGGGGAGATACTGTGAATACTGCCAGTCGAATGGAATCGCATGGTGTGCCGGGGAAAATTCATTGTTCCGAAGAAACCTATCAACTGTTGAAAGCTAAGTTTCAATTGGAATTGCGTGGTAATATTGAAATTAAAGGTAAGGGTAATATGCGTACTTATTTTTTAATTCAGCACAACTGATTAATTGTGAATTGTGAAAACGGATGCTATCCTTTCTTGAGGATAGTATCCGTTAACTTAAGCTTTTAGCCTGGGGATTTATCTCCAGTTCTTTGTAGGAGGCCGGCAACGTCTTTTTGTTGCCCACCATCGTCGTATTTTGGGGCCGGCAAGAAAAACACCTTGGTGGGTACATGTATGGATTGATTCTTATCTTAATAACAAAAAAAGCGCAATTCTAAATTCCAAATTCCAAAATTCCAAATCAAGGAAATCATTAAAATGAAACTCTGTGGTTTTGAAGTCGGTTTAGATAAACCCTTTTTTCTTATCGCTGGTACTTGTGTGATTGAATCGGAACAATTAGCACTGGATACCGCCGCTCAATTAAAAGCCATCACTGATGAATTGGCTATCCCATTTATTTATAAATCGTCATTTGATAAAGCCAACCGTTCATCACATGGCAGTTTTCGGGGTTTGGGCATGGCAGAAGGTTTACACATTCTTGAAAAAGTCCGCCAACAAATCGGGGTGCCGGTTTTAACCGATGTGCATGAGGATACGCCATTACATGAAGTTGCCAGTGTTGTCGATGTGTTGCAAACCCCGGCTTTTTTGTGTCGCCAAACTAACTTTATCCAAAACGTTGCTCGCCAAGGTTTGCCGGTGAATATCAAAAAAGGCCAATTTCTCGCGCCTTGGGATATGATTAATGTGGTGAAAAAAGCGCGGGCGGTTGGCAATGAGAATATTATGGTTTGTGAACGCGGCGCATCTTTTGGGTACAATAATCTGGTTTCCGATATGCGGGTGCTGGCCGTTATGCGTAACTGCGGTTGTCCGGTTATCTTTGATGCCACCCATTCGGTGCAATTGCCGGGCGGACAAGGCGATGCGTCGGGGGGGCAACGTGAATTTGTCCCGGTGTTGGCGCGGGCTGCGGTAGCCGTTGGCGTGACAGGGCTGTTTATGGAAACGCACCCGCAACCGGATCAGGCCTTAAGTGATGGGCCCAATGCATGGCCTTTGGACAAAATGGCTGCCCTACTAGAAACGCTTAAAGAGCTTGATAATACGGTTAAAAAACCGGGATTTTTAGAAAACCATTTTGTTTGAATCCGTTTTCTGGGGAATGGGAAATGGGCAGTCATTTCGTATTAAAGTCCAAACTAAAGTTTGGACTCCTTATGATCAATCGGCAAATGCCGCAGCCGTTTACCAGTCGCTGCAAAAATGGCATTCGTCACAGCAGGAATTATCGGGGGTGTCCCCGGTTCCCCAACTCCCCCCAGCTTTTCTTCATTGGAAATCATAACCACTTCAATCTGCGGCATTTCTGCCATCTTCAACACCGGAAAATCGTGAAAATTGCTTTGCTCAACCCGCCCATTTTTCAGTGTTATCGCTTCCTTGAGCGCGCTTAAACCATAAACAATCGCACTTTCCATTTGCGCTTTCACAGTATCGGGATTGACAACAATGCCACAGTCCACCACACATACCACCCGATGTACCGTGACTTTGCCCGCTTCAGAGACAGAAACTTCTGCCACTTCGCCGACAATACTGCCAAATGAGTGATGAATCGCGATGCCGCGAGAATATCCTTTTGGCGCGGGTTGATCACAATTTGTGTGCCACACAAGTGTATCTAACACTTTGAGAAACCGTGGACTTTTACTGAGTAGTGTGCGGCGCAAGTGATAAGGATTTTTGCCGCTGGCGTGCGCGATTTCATCAATGAAACTTTCAAGAAAAAACGCATTATGCGAGTGCCCCACCGAACGCCAAAAACCCACCGGGACATGCGTATTTTTCATCACATAATCCGTATATTGATTGGGAATTTCATAGCGCATGTCGGCAATGCCTTCCACCGCTGTTGAGTCTAAACCATTTTTCACTGCGCCCGGAAAAACACGCTGGAGAATAGACGGCCCGACGACACGAGTTTGAATGGCCGTTGGCATGCCCTTTTCATCCAAGCCCGCGGTGAATTTGACCCTCATCGCAGGGCGGTAAAAATCGTGCTGGGTATCTTCTTCGCGTGCCCAAATCAATTTCACCGGTTGCCTAACCGTTTTTGACAGCAAAACCGCTTGAGTGACAAAATCAAGTTCAACCCGTCGCCCAAAGCCGCCACCTAAATAAGTGGTATGCACCGCGATTTTTTCCTTGGGTAAGCCGGTGACTTTAGCAGCCGTTTGTTGTACCCATTCTTGGGCTTGCGTCCCCACCCAAACTTCACAACTGTCTGTTTTGACATCGGCGGTACAATTCATCGGTTCCATCGTGACATGCGCTAGAAATGGCACACTGTATTCGGCGGTTAACTGGGTTTTAGCGGTTTTCAAAGCGGCCTGGGCATCGCCAGTGTTGCGTGCCACTGCGCCATTTTCGGTTAAGCCTTGCTCTAACAGTTTGGTAATGCTGGCGGT
Source organism: Candidatus Parabeggiatoa sp. nov. 1 (assembly GCA_003646175.1). Classification (GTDB taxonomy): domain Bacteria; phylum Pseudomonadota; class Gammaproteobacteria; order Beggiatoales; family Beggiatoaceae; genus Parabeggiatoa. The sequence goes on along the minus strand of QNER01000111.1, from coordinate 8,045 downwards.
ATCTTGTTTATCATGTTCAGTCTCGGCAAAACTGACATTGAGTGCCTCTACGCCTTTTTTGGCTTGCCAATAATTCTCCGCCACCACGGCGACACCATTGGGAATTTCCACCACCGCTTTTACTCCGGCGATGGCTTTAGCCGCGGCCTCATCATACTGTTTGACTTTGCCACCAAATACGGGGGATTGTTTAACGGTGGCAATGAGCATATTGGGCACTTTGACATCAATCCCAAAAATAGCGCTGCCATCGACTTTAGCCGGCGTGTCCAAGCGTTTGATGGGTTGACCAATGATTTTAAATTCGCTAGGCGACTTGAGTTTAGGCGAATCGGGTGGCATGAGTTTAGCGGCGGCTTCAGCCAGTTGCCCATAGCTGAGTGTTTGCCCGCTGTTGGTGTGTATCACTTTGCCTAGGGCTGCACGACAATTTTCTGGTTGCACTTGCCATTGTTGGGCTGCGGCTTCAATCAACACTTCTCGCGCCGCGGCTCCAGCAGTGCGTAACATTTCCCAGCGGAGCCGCACACTGGTACTGCCCCCCGTTATTTGCATACCCATTGCCGGGTTTTGGTAAACGCCACCGATTGGCGACGTTTCGATTTGTATGTTGCGCCAATCGGCTTCCAGTTCTTCAGCGACTAACATGGGCAAAGAGGTATGGACACCTTGCCCCATTTCTGAGTGCGCCATCATGACAGTGACACTGTCATCTGTACCGATGCGTAACCAAGCATTGATAGCTGTCTCAGTGGTTTCCGCAGCTTGCGCTAAGCGGCTGTTGTGGGGTAAATGAAAACCAATGATAAGTCCACCGGCAACAGTGGCGGTGGATTTTAAAAAGTTTCTACGACTAACGTTTAGAGTATCCATTTTTCAGTTATCAGTTATCACAGTTATGTTATATATATAGTACAGCCGATTCACGGGATTAGTACAGCTTCTTTCCGGATTTTTCGGATAGTGATTAGTACAGCGGATTGACGAATTTGACGGATGGTGATTAGTACAGCTTCTTTCCGGATTTTGCGGATGCTGATTGATAAAAAATCCGTCACATCCAGAAAGAAGTTGTACTTGTTACCCACTCATCCGTTCAATCCGGAAAGAAGCTGTACTTACCATCCGAACCATCCGCCAATCCGCTGTACTAATCACCATCCGAACCATCCGTCAATCTGCTGTACTTACCCATCCGAACCATCCGTCAATCCGCTGTACTTCCTGCGGTGTATCTATATCCATAAGAATACCCGCATCATCACATGAAAACAATGTGACTTGTGCGTGATATTGTTGTAGCAGCGCGCGTGCGCCCGTATCGCCAGTCAGCCGACTTAACTGCGCTCCAAATGGTTGGCTAAATCCAACCGGGTGTCCGCGTTGTCCTTGATAGTGCGGCGCAACGATGGCAGCCCCTTGACGTAATAAAGTCACCAGTCGTTGTATTGTAACTGATTGAATAACAGGCATATCTGCCAAAGCGATGACCCAAGCTTGAGCATTTAAGCTCGCCTTCACGCCACAAGCCAAACTTGCGCCCATACCCATTTCAGCGTCTGCACAAGTGACAATCTGCACGCCTTCACTACGCAATAAGTCGGCTAATTCTGTCGATGCCGGACGCACTACCGCTAACGTATTATCTACCGCCGCACTCAACCTTCGGGCAGCGGCAACGGCAACCGGCACACCCTCAGCAAGCGGATGCCTGAGTTTGTCGCTGCCAAAACGGCGACTGTGTCCGGCCGCTAATAAAATGCCGGTGATGGACATAACATTCCAAACGGATGCTATCCCTTCTTAGGGATAGTATCCGTCAAATTAATTAATTGTGAATTATGTTCGCGCCTAAAGTTTTTCTATCAGGGCAAAACCTTCAAGGTTTCCAAAACCTTGAAGGTTTCTAGTTCGTAGGGGGCCGGCAACGTGTTGCCGGCCCCAAAATATGCTGAAAGTTCTGATTCAGACATTATTCCGCACCGCCGTCATTTCTGCCAAAATCGCTATCGCAATTTCCGGTGGTGTGCGACTGCCAATCGGTAAACCGACGGGGGCATGTAAACGTGCCAAAGTTGTTTCGGAAATACCCAGAGTCGTCAAGCGGTTACACCGTTTCTCATTATTACGCATAGAACCCAACGCACCAACATAAAAAGCGGGGGAATTCAACGCTTCTAACAAAGCCAAATCATCCAGTTTAGGATCATGGGTTAACGCCACCACGGCAGTCCGTTTGTCTTGTACCAATGCTTTTACGGCATCATCTGGCATCCGGTTGTCCAACTGAGTCCCTTTAGTCTGCCAAGTCGTGGCATATTCTTGACGTGGATCACAGATGATAATCCGATAATCCAAAGCCAATGCAAATTCAGACAGATAACGGGAGATTTGCCCAGCACCAATGATAAGCAGTTGCCAAGTAGGCCCATAAATAGAAGTTAATTGTTGGCCGTCATAATGCAAAGCTTGTTCCGTGGGTGCCGTTTGCCAAGTAACCAGTCCCGTGCCAATCTCAAGTTGTCGTGCAATCAACTGCCGTTGCTCCAATGCCGTGACTGCGGGCTTTACACTGTCAATATCGGCTAAAGGCTCTAATAATAATTCTATCGTGCCACCGCAGGGCAAGCCGACACGCTGGCTTTGTGCCGTGGTTACGCCATAAGTCAACACCGTCGGGCCGTTAAATTCACCGGCTTGCACCCGGTTCGCTATATCTTCTTCAACACACCCACCCGACACTGAGCCAACGAGAATGCCATCTTCACGCACAGCCAACAATGCGCCGACAGGACGTGGTGCCGTCCCCCATGTTTTGACGACGGTAATTAACACAACCCGTTTGCGTTGCTCTAACCAATGCAGCGTGGTTGAAAGAACTTCAAAATCAGTGCTATACATATTTTAGGTATTGGCAGCCTGTTGAATAGCTTTGCGGACTCGTGAATAAGTACCACAGCGACAAACATTAGTCATCGCTTGATCAATCTCGGTGTCGCTAGGATGAGGATTTTTTTCCAAAAGTGCCGCAGCCGACATGATCATTCCTGATTGACAATAGCCACATTGTGGCACCTCTTCTTCTATCCAAGCTTGTTGCAATGGATGACTGCGATCGGGGGATAAACCTTCAATGGTAGTGATTTTTTTTCCCACTGCCGCTGCGACTGGGAAAATACAGGAACGCACAGCCTCACCATCAAGATGGACGGTGCAAGCACCACATTGAGCCATGCCACAACCGAATTTAGTCCCTGTCATGCCGAGTGTGTCACGCAATACCCATAACAAAGGCGTATCGGGCGTGACATTGACTTTTTGTTCGTTACCATTAATTGTCAGTGTTATCATATAGTGACTCCTTACATTTTGCGTCAGTTTCCCAAAAGGGTGCGAGGTAATATACTTTCTATCACTGATGCTATCCCTTTTTGCGATAGTATCAGTTTAGCATGACTTTCTATCACTGATGCTATCCCTTTTCGGGATAGTATCAGTTTAGCAAAAAATAACTTGACAATGTATCACGCCGTTTTTTCGTACAAGGTTCGCCTTGTACTCCTGAGAAATCACTTTTTGTACAAGGTTCGCCTTGTACTCCTGAGAAATCACTTTTTGTACAAGGTTCGCCTGAAACGAATGATTTATCTTGGACTAGCCAAACTAAAGTTTGGACTCCAAAAGTTAAACACCATACAGCACAAACGCGGCCCAATACTTCGGATTACTATAGGGTTTACCTTTGTTGATAAACTCGCGCTTGGTTGCCGTCAACGCATCGATTTGGCCTTGCCCGGCTTTGAGTTTGGCAAAAAAACGGGTGATAAACTCGGCCGTCTTGTCATCGTTGATAGACCATAAAGTCAGCAAGGTATTTTTATTGCCAGCCACATAAAACGCATACGGCAATCCCATCACGCCTTCCCCACTGACGGTTTCGCCCAAGCCGGTTTCACACGCCGATAACACCATCAAGTCGCTCTTTAAATCATAGCCCGGCCATTCGCCCGCGGTGACATAACCATCAATCCCCGGCGGATTGTTGACTTGTCCTAACACAATAGCCGATAAGGCCGGCACTTGTGGGCTGAGGTAGCCATGGGTGGCGAAAACCAAATAACGGTATTTGGCTAAGATACCCAATTTATTGAGACGTTGTAGGTTGGCTTCGGTGGCATCGGCTTGTTTATAGATACGCAATCGATGTTGTTTTAAGAAAAAGAGATTTTCCAGTTGCTTAAGTTCTCGTTCGGCACCGGGTAGGTTGCACCAGGTTATCTTATCCAGTTGCTCAAACGCACGGGTATAACGTTGTGGATCATGGCTGCGATGCACAAGGGCGTGGGCAATCTTGAAGTCAACCGGGTTGGGATTCCTTCTAACTCGGCTTGGGCAATAGGCGGTCGTATTAACGTCTTCATAAATAGGCGCACCCATTGCCAATAAAGTCCCCCGTTCTGGAAGGTACCGATAAACTTGGTCGCGTTCTTGCAACAACGCCAACACGGATAAGGATTGCACATAGCTGATTTTATATTGTGCAATCACCGGCTGTTCTTCCCCTTCAAGGCGCAGCGTTTCAAACGGTATCAACGCCAACGGGCCAGAAGGTGAGATAATCCAGTGTGGTTTATCTTTGATGAATTTTTTCAAGGGTGCTAACAGTTGTTTTCCAAGTTGGCGGCTTAGCACCCCAGCATTTTTTTTAGGTTCTTGCCGGAGCGAAACCGGCCGCCCTCTCGTCTTTCTCAGTGACAGACGGTGATGGTAATTTTTCAAGTCTTGTTTAAGATTAGGGATTTTTCCAAAATCGTGTGCAGTGAACTTACCGTTAGCTTGTAATGTAAAAGCTAACACCTTGTTTTCATTGAAACTGTAGCTAATCAGCACCGCATTGTCAGGCAACAATCTGCACTTTGCTGAGTTTGGCATACTTGGGGTATTTTGCCATGAGTTGTTGATGGAACTGGTTGCGTTTGTGAACCAGTTGGTTTTTTTCGGTTTCCAACGTGATTCGTAGTTCGACGCGATTGTCTGCTAAGGCTTTGGCAATCCGATTGTTCAGAAAGGCTAGGCGAGCTTCATCGTCTTGCAATTGTTGTTGCTCGGTGGTCGTGAGTCCACTTTGTTGTCCCGCGAGTTTAGCCGCTAGGGATTCGAGTAAAGTACGGGCTTTGCTCATTTCGGCTAGGCGAAAAGCGTCTTGGTATCTCGACTGACTAGTATATAGATAGGAAAGCAAGAAGTAACTCGGTACCCACCTTTTAAACAAGGCTTGGCGGTTTTCAGCCGAGAAGTCGCCACTTCGCAACTGTTCCACGCCAGCTACCAGTTTTTCAAAATGCTTAATGGCCTTATTAATTTTGCCTTGTTTTGCGTAGACGGAAGCCAAATTATTTAGGCTCGTGAGGGTGTCAGGGTGCTTTTCTCCTAATACTTCTTTATAAAGACGATAGCCATTTTCAAGCAACGGCAAAGCCTCCGATAAGCTGCCTAAGTCTTGGTAAATAATCGCCAAATTATTTAGGCTCGTGAGGGTGTCAGGGTGCTTTTCTCCTAACACTTTTTTATAAAGACGATAGCCCTTTTCAAGCAGCGGCAAACCCTCAGATAAGCTGCCTAAGTCTTGGTAAATAATTGCCAAATTATTCAGGCTAATGAGGCTGTAAGGGTGCTGTTCTCCTAACACTTCTTTAGAAAGACGATAGACTTTTTCAGACAAAGGCAAAGCCTCCGATAAGCGGCCTAAGTCTCTGTAAATAATCACCAAATTATTGACGCTACTGATAGTTAAGGGGTGCTTTTCTCCTAACTCTTTTGTCACAAGACGAGAGCCTTTTTCAAGTAAAGGCAACGCCTCCGATAAGCGGCCTAACCCTTGGTAAGTCATTGCTAAATTATTGATACTAGTGATGGTTATTAAGAGGTACTTTTCTCCTAACTCTTTTGTCACAAGACGATAGCCTTTTTCAAACAAAGTCAATGCCTCCGATAAGCGACCCTTATCTCTGTAAATTGAAGCCAAATTATTTAGGCTCTTGAGGGTGTCAGGGTGCCTTTCTCCTAAATTTTCTTTTCTAAGACGATAGACTTTTTCAAACAAAGGCAAGGCCTCCGATAAGTGGCTTAAATCGTGGTAAATACCCGCCAAATTATTCATACTATGGAAAGTATTTGGGTGTTTTTCTCCTAACACCTTTTTAGAAATACGGTAGCCTTTTTCAAGCAAAGGCAAGGCCTCTGATAAACGGCCTAACCCTTGGTAAGTCATTGCTAAATTGTTAAGACTTATGAATGTTTTGGGATGTTTTTCACCCAATACTTCAGCGCGGATTTGAAAAGCTTTTTCAGCTAATGGCAGAGCTTGTCGAAATAGTCCTTGTTGCAAATATTGAAATGCTTGGTTGTGGTAAGTTTTAGCTAACTTCAACTGCTGCTTTATTTGCGCAGCCGAAAGCGAGTTTGAAACCGTTTGAGCAGAAGCTAGCATGAGCGGTTTCTCTTGGTAAGAAGTTTTAGCTAACTTTGGCAATGGCGCGGCCAACAGCGTGGTTGCTTTAACTGGTCGAAAAGTGGCCATCACCGACAGCTTATCGGTTTGTGCGAGCGATACCGACTGTTGTTCAATACGTCGCCAATTATTCCGGAGCATAACGGTTATTGAGTGTTTTTCTCCTAACACCGCTTGATACTGGAGATAACCTTTCTCAAATAACGGCAACGCCTCAGACAAACGACCTAACTGTTGGTTAATCAAAGCCAAATTGATTAGACTTACGAGCGTGTTTGGATGTTTTTCACCCAAGAGTTCAGTGCGGATTTGAAAAGCTTTTTCAGCCAACGGCAGGGCTTGTCGAAATAGTCCTTGTTGCAAATATTGAACCGCTTGGTTGTTATAAGTTTCAGCTAACTCCAACTGCTGCGTGTCCGAAAGCGAGGTTGAAACCCGTCGAGCAGAAGCCATCAAAAGCGGTTTCTCTTGGTAAGCCGTTTTAACTAACTTTGGCAATGGCACTGCCAAAAGCCGGGTGGCTTTAACCGGTTGAAAAGCAGGCTTCACCGGCGGCTTATCGGTTTGCGCGAGCGATGACTGTTGTTCAACACGCACACGATTATCCCGCAGCATAACGGTTATCGGGTGTTTTTCTCCTAACACCGCTTGATACAGACGATGTCCTTTCTCAAATAAAGGCAAAGCCTCCGAAAAGCGGCCTAACTGTTGGTAAATCAACGCCAAATTGATTAAACTCGCCAAACTATCAGGATGCGTTTCTCCTAATACCTCGTTTTGAAAACGATAAGCGGTTTTAGCCAACGGCAACGCTTGTCGATATTGCCGTTGTTGCAAATACTGAACCGCTTGGTTATCAGAAATCGCCGCTAACTGCAACTGTTTTCGTTGCGCGGCCGAGCGCGGGGTAAGTTCAACCGATTCGGCCGTGACGGGCGGGTTATCTGGGTGAACACCAGACAATGTGGCTAGAGAAGGGCATTGTGGCGAATAATCTTGCACATAAGGCTTGTTATCCGGGGCTGCCAACGTTGGCTGTTCTTGAATGGCCGAAGAAGTCATAGCCTCATCGGGTTGAGAGGTTTTTTGTGGAACCGGTGGTGGCGCAAGGCCGTCGTTATCGGTGTCAGCCGGGGTTGGCTGTTCCTCTGTGGCAGATGGCATGATGTCCTGGATGCTGGCACATGAAGTGATTAACCCCAATAAAATCAGCCAGATAAACCATTGTCGTCGTTTCATTATCATTATGTATTATCTCCGGTTGTCAAGTTAAGTGGAAAGTAAAGTTGAGTGGTTGTAAGTAAAGTCGAGTACAACGAATTGACGAAATCAACGAATTATAAAACCGGCGATAGCACCTGCGTTGTTCCACCATCCCCCATTCGTTTTTTTCGTGCAAGGTTCGCTTGGAACGAATGTTATCATCTAAATCACAGTTCAAAATAAATCCTTTCTTATAAACAATTCTTGTAGTTATGGTTGTTATAAATATCATGCTAGATTTCGTACAAGGTTCGCCTTGTACTCCTGATAA
>QNER01000110.1 GCA_003646175.1 Candidatus Parabeggiatoa sp. nov. 1 | reverse complement strand
TCACGAGATAACTTAGTGATACTATCGCAAAACCAAGCGATAGCATCACGAGATAACTTAGTGATACTATCGCAAAACCAAGCGATAGCATCACGAGATAACTTAGTGATACTATCGCAAAACTAAGCGATAGCATCACGGAATTAATTTTTATGCTAACCAAACTACAATTAAAAGTTTCAAGGACTCAAAACTGATTTTTGGCCCATTTACCTTGTTGGTGGGCACTAACGCGTCGGGAAAAAGTAACATTCTGGATGCGCTGCGTTTTTTACAGGGTATTGCGCGTGGTTATCCGTTAACTGAAATTATCAGTGAAAAACGTGGTGAGGGCGGGGAATTGCAATGGTCAGGAATACGGGGGGGAACCAAAGAACTGATTTATCAACAACAGGCCCGTTTTTCATTAGACATCAGTACACAGTTAAAAAGGCAAAGCGTGGACTATGACATAGAAATTGAAATTGAGCCTAAGAAAACACCTAAATTATTGAAAAAAATTGTGACAGTAGCCGATAAAATCGTCTTTGAAGCCAACTCTTCAACGCCGCAATCTGTTCCTCGTGTCATGTCACAAGCCTTTGAGAAAGGGCATAGCTCGGTGCCAATATCTGAACTTTTTCACTTTTATAGAGCGATGCGGTTTTTAGATTTAAACCCGACTGCCATGCGGTTGCGTTCATTAACCAATCACACCACATTGGGCGATCAGGGTGAAAATTTGGCCTCGGTTTTAAAAGCCTTATGTGCCGATTCGGCAAAAAAGCAAACGTTGATTGAATGGATACAAGCCTTAACGCCAATGGATGCCACCGATTTTGAATTTTATACGCATCCTTATACCGATGAAGTGCTGCTTCTGTTAGTCGAAGGGAATGGCAAAAAAACCTCCATCTATAGTGCTTCTGATGGAACTTTACGTTTTCTGGCGATGCTAACAGCTTTATTCACGCCAGAGCCACCGCCGTTTTATTTTATTGAAGAAATCGAAAATGGTATCCATCCCACACGCTTACATTTACTGATAGAATTACTGGAAAAGAAAGCGGCTGCGGGTATTCAAATCGTGGCTACGACTCATTCACCTCAGTTATTAAGCTTAATAAATGCTAAAAGCCTCAAACATGCTGCACTGATTTATCGGCTTGAGGAAAAACCGGATAGTCGTATTAAACGTATTTTAGACATTCCAGATGCACAAAGGGTGATTGAAGAACAAAATATTTCTCTATTACATGCCTCCGGTTGGTTTGAAGACATGATGGAATGCTGAAACCAATTCCTTACCAGCTATCAGTTAGTTGAGTACCACGAATTGACTAAATCAACGAATTATTAAACAGGTGAAATCGAAGCACAGCGTTGATTCCTTAATGAACCATTCGTTTTTTTCGTCAATTCGTTGTACTTATTACATGCCTCCGGTTGGTTTGAAGACATGATGGAATTGTTTAGTTGAGTACCACGAATTGACGAAATCAACGAATTATTAAACAGGCGATAGCACCTGCGTTGATTCCACCATTCGCCATTCGTTTTTTTCGTCAATTCGTCAATTCGTTGTACTTATTATTCTTAAAATCACAACCACTCGTGCAAGTTCACCACACCAACTCACCCACCGTTTTAAAATCAAAACCTCATGCACCCACTTCAAGGCAATTCCATTTTACTGCGTCAAACCAGGCCCGATGATGCGCCGGTGATTTGTCAGGCGTATCAAAATCAAGCCTTTCTCCGTTTATTTGCCGCTTTTCGTAAAGTCCCTGATTCTGAAACCGAATTACGGCGTAGTTTACAAAAAAGAAGTCAAATATCACCAACGGCTTTACGCTATCTTGAATGGCTGATAGTGCATAAACGTCATGGCACTATCGGTATCGCTGCTTTTAACGATTATTCTCAAAGCCATCATCAGGCCGAATATTTAATTGGTTTATTTGCAGAACAGCATTGTCATTTTGGCTATGGGATAGAGGCGACTTTGTTGGTATTGAATTTCGCTTTTAACCAATTGAATTTAAATAAAATTTATAGCTTTGTTTATGATTATAATCCCACCTCTGAGCAAATCTTACGGAAAGGTGATTTTAAACCGGCGGGTATTCAAAAAAATCATCACTATTCTGCCCACGAAAACAGATGGGTGTCTTTGCAGCGTTTTGGACTTGTTAGCGAGGATTTTCGTCAGAGTAAAGTATTAAGCAGATTATCTCGTAAACTGTTGGATAGAGATATTACTGAATTAAAAATCGTTGCCAATCACCCAGTTGCCAAAACGATAACAAACGTTCAATGCCCACCCACCAAACCACCAATCACCACTATGTCCGCCCTCGATGGGGCAACCACAAGGGATTGCCCCTACCGATTCCCACCCACCAAACCACCAATCACCACTATGTCCGCCTCTCAAACTTCATCCCGTCAAGCACCGCCCCCATTTAGTTGTACTCATACACCCGAATTTCCCGATATTTTGGCGCAACTTGGCTGTACATTGGTGTTGAGTACCTACCAGGCGGGCAAAGTTATTCTGCTCAGTGCCAGTGCGGATAGTTTGATACAACTGCTGCGTACTTTTAAAAAACCAATGGGATTGGCGGTGGAGGGGCATCGGTTAGCGGTGGCGACACAAGAGGAAGTCGTGGTGCTTGCGAATGCACCGGGGTTGGCAGCGGCGTATCCCAAGCAGCCTAATATTTATGATGGTTTATTAATACCACAAGCAACCTATTATAGCGGCGAATTGGATATACATGATATGGCGTGGGGTGCTGACGGATTGTGGGCGGTTAATACCCGTTTTTCTTGTTTGTGCCTGATTGACGATAAATATAGTTTTACGCCGCGTTGGATGCCACCGTTTATTAAGGCACTGACACCCGATGATTGTTGTCATCTCAATGGCTTAGCTTTACAAGCGGGCAAGCCACGTTATGTGACAGCGTTGGGGAAAAGCGACACAGCGGAAGGATGGCGTTCACAAAAACGCAATGGTGGGTTATTGATGGAGGTGCCCAGTGGTGAAACGATTGTGCAAGGCTTGGCAATGCCACATTCTCCTCGGTTATATGATGGTGCGTTGTATTTGCTCAACTCTGCCAGCGGTGAATTATTGCACATTGATACAGCGGCGGGGCATATAGAAAGTGTTAATCGTTTGCCGGGGTTTGCGCGGGGGATGGCACGTTGCGGAGACTACCTCTTTATTGGGCTGTCCAAATTGCGCCACAAACATAACACCTTTGGTGATTTACCTATTGCGGATAAACCGTTGTTTTGTGGGCTAGTCGCTTTGCACTTGCCCAGTGGACGGTTAGCAGGGAATGTGCGTTACTTGACGGCTTGCGAGGAAATTTATGATGTGCAAGTCTTACCCAACCTGCACCGCCCCGGCATTCTCGGTATTGATAACCCGATGTTTCGTCAAGCTTTGACGACACCGACGGATTGTTTTTGGAGTCATGATTTTACGGATGCTATACCTCGATGGATCGGCTAAAAAATAACTTCCGCCAACTAAAGCAGTTGTCTAAAAGCTCAAGTACCCTAAAGGGCACTAGGGAAATTAATTTTTCTTCGATCCTTAGGGATAGTATCCGTTTGAAGTACGGATGCTATCCCTTCTTAGGGATAGTATCCGTTTGAACATCAGTTACTTAAGCGTGATGCGATTGAAATCTAAATCAAAAGTAAACGACTGGAGTTGTTGTTGCATCCAGATGTCATACACATCAATTTTGCCAAACGCACCGGGAACTCGGACGCAGGGGATATGGAATGAGCCATCGAGATTATAATCCGCGGTGCAGTCGCCAGAAGTGGATGTCGTGGGGGGTGTGACCGTGGTAGGTGTGCAGGAGCCCATCGTTTGCATACCGCGTACTTTGACATCGGCAATGCGGTCATTGGCGGTGATACCTTCAAAGGCAACCCGTTCAAATACCTGCCCGGCCTCAAAGGTAATGGGGTCTCCCATCACAGTCCCGTTGGTGTAAACATTGGCGATGCCTTGCTGAACGGTTATTTTAACCTCATTAAAATTATAAGAGCCATTCCATCCGGGTAAATGATCGCAACAATAGTCATCACCACCGTTGCCCATACCGTTAGGCGAAAAGTGATACCCTCCCTGCCATTTATCTCCCTTAAACGCTAGGGAAATACCCTTATTGTCGGCGGTTAACATTTGAGATTGGTTTAGCAGAATTATTTAATTTGAATGACAAAAATATTTTTCATGTTGGCGATAACAATACATTAACCCACTTATCACAAATATCACAAATTAATTCTCTTTCCCCTTATTCAATGAGTCTCCAACATGAACTTGAAAAATATCGCCTGCTCTTTGAGCAACAAACTAAAGAAATTGAATTGTTAAAACAACAAAATGCTGATTTAAGAGCAATGATTAACCTGTTGCAAAAAGAATAAATGGTCGTTTTTACAAACCCATAGATGTATTAAAAAGTCGTGCAACCTGAATTTTAAGCAAAAAAAACCGAAGCAATTTAATTACTTACTTCGGTTTTTTATGTCAGGGAATTACAACGTCCTCACTTATTTTACTAGGAGACTCATAACATCGGCTATCTCTTCGTCAGTCAGCTTACCCAATTTTTTCAATTTATAAGTGCTTTCTAACCGCGCTTGCTTTTGTGCCTGTTCAGCTATTTGCTGTTTTGAGCGTTCTTCTTTCATCTGAACGTACTCCCTCTTGCTTGGGGTGCATCCCCGAACCAAGGTTTACATCTTCTGTAATTATATCGTCCAAAGAAAGATTAAGTGCGTTGGCAATCGCTGCTAAGACTTCTGTTGTTCCAAAATAAGAGTCTGATTCAATTTGCAATAACTCGGTTTCGCTAATCCCGGCGGTTTCTGCCAATTGTTGTGAACTTATTTCAAGGTATTGCCGCCAGACTTGTATCGGATTTTTTCCATCAATAATCTGAAAAGTAATTTCGGCTGGAATGAGGGTTTCACCCCTTTCAAGGGCTTGTTTAGCTTCATCGTAGCCTTGGATATCTTGTAGCATTTCTGAGTCTTCAACTAACTGTTGGTAGACTCCGTGAGGAATCACAGCCCATTCTGGTTTACCCTCTTTTTCAATCACTTGCACACTCATTGATAAGCCCCTCCACGCGGTGCGATTCTCAACACTAAGATACTCTTGGAAATTGGCAATTAAGAATTAGAGAATTATAAATTGTTCAAATCATTAAATATAGGATTTTGAACAGGATTACACGGATTTAAGGATTAACAGGATTTTTTGACAATCCATGCTATAACTCTATAGGTTTCCTTAATCCTTTGAATTGTTTGGCGCAACTCGATGAACCCATTTTTACAACCATAACTACAAGGATTGTATATAAAAATGGATTTATCATAAGGAATTTATCATCAAGTTATCAGAATTTGTTGAATATTCTTGGCTCTGTCTCAACTATATTACCTAAATCGTTAATTTTAAATAAATTGAAAGAATGAATGGCGATTAATTAGCGAAAAAATCCGTTAATAACATTGAAATTATTATGGTTATTGTTTGGGTTTTGAGAAAACTTGATGAACGAGAGCCAGGTTATAATCCTGTCCATCCTTTAATCCTTTAATCCTGTGCAAAGATCAGTTGTAACTCAACTGTTCATTCACACGCGCTGCTTTTTATGAAATAATTAAAAATTCGTAACTACTCAGCCCCAACGGGGCGAATTATTATAGCCTGGGGCAACGCCCCAGGTGCTGAAGCAAGTTCCTAGGGCGCTGCCCTAGGCTTTAATAAAGCGCCCTTTCAGGGCTGAGTAGTTATAAAAATTATTAATAACCAACTTTTCACGATCAACCTTATGCGTTCAATCATAAAAAATATTTTATCTAAAACGGCTATTTTTATTATTCTTACCATGGGCATATTCACAATGTATGCCATTGAAGTTCGCTCGGATTCAGCCAGCACCGAATTAGACACGACAGAACGAACTCACTTTATTGTCCTGATTCGGGACACCGGCATGATGAAGAAAAAACATCATCCGTTAAAGATGATTGTCCCGACGTTGCCTAAACTTTTGTTTAAAGGAGCCGCTGCGTTAGGAAACAAGCGTGCATCAAACCCGCCGTTACCGGTGTATCGCCCAGCGCACGATCATCTGTCTGTGGTATTTGTTGCGATACACAGATCACAAACTCGGACTCCGTGTAAAACCGCCCCGGCACTTTCCGCGTTGCCGCAACACTTATTTCAGTGGCAACCGGTTGAGCAAAAACAAAATCAGCGCGCTTTTACACTCGCTTTACGCAAGTGGGTCAACAAAGATTGTCGTGCCCAAGGCCGTGTATCTTCAACCGTTTTAGCCCAAACGATGATTTTGCCTTATGTTCAGGATAAATTGGCTGAAGAAGGCCATGGTGCATTACAATTTTCCCGCACCATTTTGGTGATGCTTGACAATGATGCTTATTATGGGACTACCATTCCAAGCACCGAGTTGGCGGAATTAGCAAACCTAGAAAATGTCAGGGATATCGATAAAGCCGCTCGGATTGTTGATAAAGTCAGTAGTGCGTTTCATATTGTGACACCCCGTGATTGGGTGTTTACGATCCACCCACGCACCCAGCAATTTAATCGCGGCAATGTCAGGCATGGTAATACTTTGAGATACCGATTGGCTGAAATTGTTCCGCTGGACTCCAAGGGTGATAATTATGTTGATCCGCCCCTGCAAATTAGATTAGATCGGGTGGCAATCTCTGATAACGAACTCAAATGGGCTTCACAGGGCGGTATGGGTACGGCGTTACGCATATTGCCATCAGAACGCCTGCGCCCGGATAAACTTGAATTGCGTTTTAGTGATAAAAAAGGTCAAGATTGGTTTATTGGTTCGCACCAATTGCCGCGTTCAACTATTATTGATCTTAATGCTTGTGTCAGCGATAAAAAATGTTTACAAGTCGGCGGTGTGATTTATGTGCCGCTGCTGAGCGTCGTGGTTGCGGATTCCCATCTTTCGCCCGACGATCCGGTACCCACATTTGGGCAAATCCATTTTAAAGTCAGATTTCGTTATAATGCTAATGATGTTTATAACCATCATTATATTGATACCAAGTTAAATACGATTGCGCTGCAACCGGTGCAACCGTTTGTGATTCCCGAAAGTCAGTTTTTTACTAAGGCGTTTTCGGAAATCGTGTTGGATAATAAAACCCTTGCCGAGGCTTATGATCCCGAACATGATCAGCACGGGTTGACACAAACCGTCGCACGCGCTCGCATTGCCGCTGCCAGAGAAGCGTATCAAAAACAAGCATTTATCATTACCATTAGTGCCGCGCTGGCTTTGTTGGCCTTGATTTTATTTTTGTTTTACAAATTCGCTTATCAGCGTCGTTTTCAACCCAGATTGGATTGGAATATTGCTAAAAAAATTGATATTGACTTTAACCAAGCACCCGGTGCCAGACTATTAGTAGGGACATTGAATTTCAGAAACGAGGGGCTTATACCTTGGTTTGGTCGTTGGCTTGGGAATAATGATTATCCTGACTATAAGCTCGAATTTTCCCTGAGCTATAATAATGATCAGTTAAAAGACGGTGGATTGGTATTGTCTGACGGTGTTGGGCCCCCCTTTGGTTTCCGGGGAGTCGGGGAAGGGACGATGCTTATGCGTCAGATTGAACTTCGCGTGAGTCACGAAACTCCTATTTATATATTTCTTGCCACCGATGTGATTACCGATTTTCAGGCACGCCAAACCGTTTCCGGACCACGCACAGTGACTTTTGGGGGACTTGAACAAGATTTTCAGATATCGTTAGATGTGTGGCGAGCCAATAACAGTATTTATACAAAGGAAATTGAATTCGATATCGAATTGATACCAGAACAGTCCAAGCCGCCCCGGGTAACTTACCAAGCGTGTCCAGATCAACTTTACTTTGCTAAAGGAAAAACTGTCAGCATTGGCACCTTTCGTTTTGAAAGCCAAGCAGTTCACCGTTTTTTTGCCTGTCCGTTTGTCGGACGTTTCAACTTACGCAGTTATAAGAATAATTTGCCGTTGGCGAATGAAAATGCAATAGCATTGTTGGCGCAGGGTGAAAATCGGGTCGTGTCCCCCGCTGAAACATCAGAAGCGGATATCACGGTGTTATGTGATGGCACCGATATTCCAAACCCAGAGCCACCTAGCCAAGATTATGCTTTTAATTTGATAGGGGAATTTGCGCCCGGTTCAACGCCCGGCAGCCATTGGTTTAGCTTATATCGGGATCCCACTCGCGCCGATATACATTTGGATATTGTCCATGGTAGAAAAACTTATCGGATTCATTGGGAACAGCAAGGTGATGAATTTGCTGAAATACCGACTTGTCGATTGGTGAAAGATCGAGTCGTCGAAGCCAAAGGGCAATTGCTTAACAAAAGCCGTTTAAATTTACCAAAACCGCCTATTATTCGATTTGATAACAACACGCCCGCGAATGGGATTTTTGATATACTTATCGGCAACACTGGCTTAGCGGGACGCGGTTGGGTAAAAATAGAACTGGGATTGACGTTAAACTTTCAACCTGCGGTGCGGCGTGCCCTGTTATGTTGGGGCGGCTATAATCTCGCCGATGCTATCCGTGTCATCACCAGCGATTACCAAGGTATTTTCCAAGAAAAAGAAACCATTACCGTCAAGGAGGGCGAGCCACCAGAAAACGTTTTGGTTCAACTTGATGCCGCGACGATCATTCGGGATATTATTGGTGGACGGGTTGAGTCAGATTATGGTCACCTTGAAGCCACGCTGGCTATAGAAATTCAGGATGATGTGGGCAATCAGCGTCAACATAAACTGACTATTCGTGTGCCAATCGGCTTGGAAAAACTACCCCATCAAAATTGGCTTTGCATTGATTTTGGGACTTCCGCGATTGTCGCGGCGATTGGTACTGGGGACCGGCCCTACTTTTTACCCCTTCAGAAAATCGATCAAGCGTATAATCCGGCGCTGAACTTTGAGGATTATGATCCGAATAACGTTGAACGCGGTACCGATTTTCTGCCCAGTCAAGTGGTTTGCGATGCGGATTTGCGTCAAGATGAAATCCAAGATGATCAGATAAGAAAAGGCTTTTCAAGCTATCAACCGGCTTCCTTAAAGGCCGGTGATCCCGATTTTATCGGATTGCCCGCCAGTACGCCAAGGCTACACAACTATCAGGGGCGGGTGATTTATTCACTCAAAAGCTGGCTGGCACAACCGACAGAAATGATCTCTTTGTCAGATCAGGTTGAGTTATTAGATAAGAATAACCGGCCGGTTAAACAAAATAGACTGCCTTTGGCAAAAGTGGTAGAATCGGGTTTCTCTGCGTTAGCAGAAGCCTATATCACCGCTTTTCCGGTGTTTGAAAAAGGAGGGCAACTGGTTCTGTCTCACCCTAATACGTTCACAGCTTTTCATCGGAAAAAATTACATAACCTCGCTTGGCGAGCATTAAATCAACGGTTAGGGATTGCGTTGCCAGAGCGCATTCGGTTAATCAGTGAATCGGATGCGGTGGCTTATCACTATTGTCGGCAACGGATGTTAGACAATCGGCAGAGAACCGGTTTGGAACGTTTATTAATCTATGATTTTGGGGCCGGCACACTGGATTTATCCTTGATACATGTGCGCTGGAATCCGGAGGGAGTGTATCCGGAACGTTGGGATGTGGAAAATCGCTTAGGCGTGCCGGTTGCTGGCAACCATCTGGATAGTTTGCTGGCCCGATTAGTTGATAAATGCCTGACAGATAAGGCTTTCTCAAAGACGATGTTTGAGTATGAGTATCGATATCCGGTGGTGGCTAGACAACTGAGGGGTGATGAAAAAGAACAAGCCAATCACCGTCGCGCCGTGCACCGCTTGTGGCAAGAAATTCGGCAAACCAAACATGCTTGGGATGGCAAACAGCCGTTTCGGATCCGGGTTGGCGCTAAAGGGGCCGCTGAACTTATTTATTACAAGGGAGAAAGTGCCTTCATTGAAACCGTTTCAGACAATAGTTCTGAGCTTGAAAAACCCTTATTAGAGCCGTCGGATAATGATTTTTACTTGACTATTCCATCAACCATTGTACATAATTACCCACCTTTGCAAGAATTTATGGCATTTGTCACGCAAACCGTCGTGGATGAATTATTGCAAGGTGCAGCAATACCGGCGCAAGATGTTGATACGGTGGTGATTTCCGGGCGCGGTGCACTGTGGCCCGGCTTGCGTGAACGTGTGTGGGCAAAATTCCCAGATGCGTGCGAAAAACCCGACTTGAAGGATGGCAATCAAGTCAAAAATGCGGTCGTCAGTGGCGCGATTGCGTGGCAAAACTTGGCAAAACTCCAAGAACCGGGTAAGCCGGAGAGAAAACCGCGTTTAGCGATTTTGCGTGAGGATGATCGGATTTTGGTGCCTGAAGAAGAATGGGGAAAAGATAAAGCGATTGATTTAAGATCAACCACCACCTTCAGCTTAGTTCAGGTTTCTCACCAAGCACCGGATCCAAATAATGACTTAAACTCCTTGCGCCGCTACTTTTACATTCAATTGGCACGATTGCGTCGTGAATGGAAATGGGCTGGTAATGATAAACGCTTGTTTGTTTATAAAAAAGGTTCTCTTATCCGGGTAGAAAATGCAGTGGGGGACGGTTATGACTTCACGGGTGTTGGCTCAATAGGTTTGTTATCGGTACCGCCGTGGCCGATTGGGCGGATTGTGTTGCCGCCAGATGACTTATATTGTTAAGGTCTTTACCACCTATTAGTTTTTAAACTTTCAACACAGAGGCACGGAGTTACACGGAGTTTCACAGAGAAAAAGAAATTTTAGACTCTGTGTCATTCTGTGGTACTTTGTGAACGCCGTCAAGAAAAATAATGACTTTTACAAACTGATAGGTGGTAAGGGTTAAGGTATTAATAACTAACTACAAAGATTATTTGCTTATGAAAGGATTTGAATGATATTCGATTTAGGGTTTTGGGTTAATTGTCTTTCTTAATAACTACAAGGATTATTTATAATAAAGGATTTGATCGATATTCGATTTGGATTAATTGTTTTTCTCAATAACCACAAGGATTGATTATATTGAGAAGGTTTCGGTTTGAAACCAATTTTATCGTAAAGGAAAATCAAATTACTTTTTTATAAGTAATACTTTATACGTTATATTTATTATGATCTTATCCTTTATTATAAACAATCCTTGTAGTTATTGCGGGCTTATCCTTTATTATAAACAATCCTTGTAGTTATTGCGGGCTTATCCTTTATTATAAACAATCCTTGTAGTTATTGTTGGCTTATCCTTTATTATAAACAATCCTTGTCGTTATTGCTGGCTTATCCTTTATTACAAACAATTATTGTAGTTATTGCTGGCTTATCCTTTATTACCAACAATTCTTGTCGTTATGACTGTTTTATCCTTTTTTATAAACAATCCTTGTAGTTATACAATCCTTGTAGTTATACTTTAATATTTTTTTGGAAGGCTCTAAGGAGAAATAGAATGACTAAAAATACACCAATGATGGTAAATCATCCCATCGCCTTTTGCTGGTTGTTATTGTGTTCAGTCGCTTTGGTTAGTGTTGCTCATGCAGGTAACGAAAACGTGTTATCTCCACGCGATCTTGATATTGCCTTTGCGACAGTCTCTGGTGAGATTGGGAATTCCACCAAAACCGCAGGTTGCCTAATTGTTTTATCAACTCGTGAGTCGAGTACCCCAAATATCTATTGTAGATATGAATTGGAGAAACCCGGCCACTTTCTTAGAGATGATGATAGCGGTATAACGCTGTCTGATGTCAATTTGCGTAAATCTACCAATCAAGTTGCTTTTCAAAAGAACATAACCACTTGGTTTAAAAACAAATACCCTAAACGGTTCCTCGTTTCCAATGAGCTATCACGTATTGCGAATGTGATGTCGGGTACTGATAACAACTTATTTGGCAAACCAAAAACTTACCACCTACCACTAGGTTACTTATCGGATACCACAACCAATGAGCAATTTGCCGCCACCGTACATTTAAGGTTAAGTCAAGAAAAACAGCCTAAAACGACGGGTGCAGATGATGCCCAAACTGTGGCTAAGGTTGCTCAGAAACAAGCAGAAGCGGCGATTCAGAAAGTGGAAGCCGCGGCTAAGAAAGCAGAGATGGCGATTCAGAAAGCCGCGGAACAGGCTAAAGTGGTAACAACACCTGACACCTTTGATATGGGTGACTCAAAACAAATGAGCTTTGCTTTGATGGTTGCTGTTTTCATATTGGCTCTATTACTCTGGTTCTTAACCAAGAGAACTACCCGTCAAATTCAAGAAGTAGAGACGAAGTTAGAAACGGAACTTCGCACGACTGTTTCTAATCTTGGCAAAAATATTGCAGCGCTGAAGGACTGGCAGACAACCGTGCGTGAAACGACGTTACCGCAACATTCGGTTGATATAATGGAACAACAGAAACAACTGGGCATCCTGCGCTCTGAGCAAAAGCAATTTCGTATCACTTTGGGCCGTGAACTGGAAGACAAAATACAACAACTCAGAAACGAGTCAAAACCACAATGGGATTCTTCCGCACTCAGTGTTGATTCCCAACCAGAATTGGCTCGATTAGAAAAGTCCTTAATAGAAACACAGAGGCAACTGCGTTTTGAACAAGCGGAACGTAAAAAGGTGGATAACGCGCT
>QNER01000109.1 GCA_003646175.1 Candidatus Parabeggiatoa sp. nov. 1 | reverse complement strand
TACTGTAATGCTGATGGTTTCCTCATCGCTCAGTGGCGGAATGCCGTCATCCGTCACTTTGAGGGTGACATTGAAAGTACCGTAATTGCTCGGCATCCACGTAAATACGCCGCTGGTTGCGTCTATGCTGGCCACAATTGCGCTATTAACTAAGCTGAACTTTAAGGTGTTCCCATCGGGATCAGTCGCGCTGGCAGTGAAGCTTAGGGCCATACTTTAATTTGAATGCATTCAAACGATTTTATGGCCCTCAAATCAGATGAGCCAAATAACCAGAAAACACGAGCACAATCCGTTGTGCTAATCGTCGTTTTATCGCCTAAAGCTATGACTCATCACTCACCCGTTTGTAGTTCTAGTACCCGATAGTTCTTCCTTTGCGATTGAATGTGTTCTGATGTTCGGTGCCAAAAGCATACAAAAAGTATTGGTATTTATTGAGCGACATAGGGCCATACTTTAATTTGAAAACATTCAAACGAGTTTATGGCCCTGAGTGCAACGGATGATATCGCGTAGCGAGTTACTGCGTTTGACGGATTAAACGGATTGGTTCATTTGGTTGCTTGAGTGGACATTACTCCAAAATAAATCCGTTTATTAAAGTTAATTAATCCATTGTACTCAGCAGGGTGGGCAAAAGCCGAGCGTTGCCCACCAAAACCTCATCATTGCGAATAATGTGGTGGGCAACAACATTGCCCACCATATATTTGCTAAAAAGCCAGAAAGTTAGGCTACTGTCTTTCCAAAGTTAATCGTCCAGAACTCCCACCAGCCCAGTGACCAGATAGTGTAAACAGGGTCATATTGCCTTCTACTTGACCCTCAAAGTAACCTAAACCAGCTAACTGACCCTTCAAAGTCCAGTCTATAGTAAAAGTTTGTGTTTTTTCGTCATAAGACCAATACACTGGATAATAGCCTTCACTATCTTGTGTCTCTGGATAGTTACCTTCCATTTTTTTATTGTGAGCGAACTCTTTTGTCCTTCCCGTGCCATCAGCACTCAATATGACAAAACCATGATATTGCTCGTAAGTCCTTTTAGGATCAGAAATATTAAAACTTCCTGTAAAATCAACGGATACGCTCTCTTGTACCTCTTTAGGCGTGATAACAGCATTTGGGGTATTAGTCGTCTGATTACCGATAGCAACAATTGAGAAGTAATTGCTGAAATACGCATTGACGAGTGCCTCTATCGTATAATTTCCAGCGGGTAAATCTATTCGGTAATTGCCATTACTGTCCGTGATCGTCGTCGCAATGATTTCCCCAGTTATCACATTAATACCATAACGAATATTAAGCGTTGCGTTGTTCACCTCGCGTTGATTAACCGAATCAACCAATTTACCGGTAACAACACCACTGCCTGATTTTGCTTGTGGTACTTGGCGCAATTCCGGTACTATCGTGTTCTGATCACGGGTTATCTCAACAGACACCGTCGCTGAAATATACCCTTCCAAAGACATTTCTAAAACATAACTGCCCTCAGAGAGCGCAATATCATATCTTCCGTTAATGTCTGTGGTTCTTTCAAATACAAACGCGTTATTCGGGCGGCGTACTGTTATCAAAACCCCAGACAGCGGATTTCCATTGACAGCATCTTTAATTAACCCTTGCACTGTACCCGGATTTATTAATCCTTCTTCTTGAACGGTTAACGAGTAACCGGCTGCATTGGCATTACTATGAAGAATATAATCTGATTATAACGGATTTTGTTGATATCTTATCAAAGTGCCAACCCTGAAAGGGTTTTCAGGCTAAAGTTTTTCTCCGAAAAACTTTAGCCTGAAAATGTGAATAGCCACAGGTGCAACCTGTGGGAAATGTGGGGGGTACGCGCCAACCCTGAAAGGGTTGAATGTGAAACGCAGTAATTCGCTACGCAAGATAATAGCCACAGGTGTAGCCTGTTGAAATTTTCAGTTAAAATTCAATAATTTATATTTTAAACAAAAAAAGTGACAATCAGAATATAATCACCAATATAAACTTCATAGTTACGAGGCGCGACTGACTCAGGAATGATCACTTCAATCTGATTGCTCGTGAAAGATGTGATTGTAAGGGATTCCTTTAATCCCATTCTACGATGATAGAGGTAAACCGATTGACTTTCACCATCAAAGTTACGCCCTTGAATTGTGAATGTATCTCCCGCACCAACAATTTTAAATATTGCTTGTTGCTGTTTTTCCAAAACAGCCTCTAAAGTTTGTTTGGACGGAGGCCGCCAAGTTTGGAGTTTTAAGAAATCCGATTTTTTTGAAAAATCGGATTTCTCTTAAGTTTTAAGAAATCCTATTTTTTTGAAAAATCGGATTTCTCTTAATATTTAAATCGGATTTCTCTTCGCGAGGTTTCGGGAAATCGTTCCTTATTCCCGAAAAATACTAAGATTGTCTGAATCACAATTCACCGAATTTGAGAAATTTCAGAATAAGTCCTTTGAAGAGCTGATTTAATTCATTGAATAAAATTATTTCATTTATAAAATTATGATTCAGACAAGTTTAGCTCAATTTTGCATTAACTTAAGGGCAGAAAACATGGGTTGGAGTAAATTTTGTTCCAAAAAACGTAGGGTTGGTTTATCGATCCCTTTCTTTTTTAAACGGCGTTTGAGAGTTCTATTCATGGACGGAATGACACCGTCCTTGCTAAAAGGAATATCAATATCAGCGAGCGTAATGTTCTTTATCTCAACCATTTGTTCTCCACCCAGATTGAGGGCTATTCCCACTGAATGGCTTCCAAACATCTGCGTGGCTTTATAGCGCCCTATCTCTTTTGAGTCTTTTAATAAGTTAACGCCCACGTCCCAACCCAGTGGGCTTAAGGTGGATTTGAGGGCAGCCAGTTTCACGTCTCCAGCTGCAAGGGCCTTCACGGTACCCCCAATATCTGGAATCAGAGTATTTTTGTTAACCAGACTGCCGAGGCTTGCAGGAAGGGGGAGGAAAGTACAACTTGATTGTACAACAAAAAATAGGCTTAACAGAAACAGAAAAAAAGTCCTCAGCATGGTTTGTTTATCCTCTTTGTTAGAGCCGTTTTGAAAAGTGAAGTTTGAAACTTGTTTGTTATTGGAAATAAGTTTGTGTTCCCAAACAGAGTTTGGGAACATCCTATTTTCTTTCCGGTTAGAGAAAGAGTTGAGAATATGAAGGCTTATTGTTTATAAAAAACAAAATCTCCCCCCTCGTGATCTGAATTTCGGAACAGTTGGAATTTAGGCGTTTGATGGCTGTTCAGTTGAACCTGGGTTTGGAGATATTTTTTAAACAATTCTTCGGCAGTGAATGCCTGCTCCTCCATATTCCGCAGTCCTTTTAAAAAATGTTTAGCAAATATCGAATGCCCTTCTCCTCCGCTATCCGAAACAGGTTCATCGCCACCACTGGCGATGAGTAAACGTGAACGGGTTTCGAGCATTTTTTGCAAATAACGCTGGCGGTTGTTTTTCAAAGTCGGAGTCCAGCCTCTGGTTAAGGTTCCTGAGTAACAACTGTCTGACACAATCAAGATATTTCTGGCCGCATTGGCTTTGATGCCGGAGGTAATGCGATCAGCAATAATCCAAGTGTACTCATAGTCCTCGGCTTCAACCGGTTGCCAGTAAGCTTTTTGACGTTTTTTGTCAAAATAACCATGCCCAGCATAGTAAATCAGCAGATGGTCGTTTTCAGTCAACGTGTTGCCAAGTCTTTCGAGTTGACGCAGGATATTTTTGCGTGTTGCTTTTTCGTCTAACAGTTCGGTGACTTGAAATCCGTATTGATTTTGTAGCACCTTAGCAACGGTACGGGCATCATTAACGGCCGTTTTCAGTCGAGGTATGTGTTGATAGCGATTGATGCCAATGACTAAAGCATAGTAGCGTCCCGTTGATAATTTCAACGTATCTGGTAACGTAGTTGGTTTGTCACGCGGTGGTGTAGGAGGAACTTGAGCGATACTCATTGTAGGCTCATCGGTCCCGCTTGTTGGAAAAATTCTTGAAGTGGCAGTATGGTGCTTTACCTTTTGCGGCTGAGTAATACAACTCATTGCCAAAATAAGCAAGCTCCCAAATACCAGTAGTCGCCAAGCCATCATCATTCTCCTTATAATTGTTTGACAGAGAGATAAAAAACCGTTAAGAAGAACTAAAGCTTATTACCTATTTCTGTTCTGAGTCAGCTTCGTTCCAGGTTAACTTGCACGAACTAAAGCTTATTACCTATTTCTGTTCTGAGTCAGCTTCGTTCTATAGATTTTCAGAAAAATAATTTATTTGGCAGCCAACATTGTCTGAAAGCTCAAGTCCCCTAAAGGGGACTAAATAAATAATTATCTGAAAATATATAGGTTAACTTGCACGAACTAAAGCTTATTACCTATTTCTGTTCTGAGCCAACGAAAACAAATAAGAATAGGTAGCTCAAAATTCAAAATCGACAGTTTAGCCTCTACTTTCACACTAAGCCACACTGAGATATACA
The DNA here is from genome assembly GCA_003646175.1 of Candidatus Parabeggiatoa sp. nov. 1. Taxonomy (GTDB): domain Bacteria; phylum Pseudomonadota; class Gammaproteobacteria; order Beggiatoales; family Beggiatoaceae; genus Parabeggiatoa. The sequence goes on along the minus strand of QNER01000109.1, from coordinate 8,303 downwards.
AAATTATTAGACCTTTGTGACTTAGCGCGAGAATAAAAGCTTATCTTTTTCTCTTCAACTTGATATTAACAGACAAGTCATCGTCGGTTATTTCTACCCATTGAGTTTTGGTGTCATAATTCGGACGACTCACCTGAATCTCATATTGGCCAGGTTTCAGCATAATGCCGGGCCGATATTTTGGCCCGATATTCATAATTTTTATGGTACTGTCACGCGGTGTCGCGTTGACAGTCAGACGATACGTGGCGTAACTCCGCGTATGGCGAGGTGAGTTATGGGATAGCTTTTTAACCCCCGTCTTATCAAGTTTTAATTTATGCCACCCGGCGTTTTCAGCTTTAGTCAAAGCCTGTATATAAAGCTTATTGGCGGGATCTAGTTCATCCGCTTTTTTGAAAAACTCGAACGCATTGGCATACTGTTTGTCATGCACCTTCAACACGCCAAGATTATAATAAGCCATCGCCTTGTAGTGGTCGTCAGTTGTCTCTTGAATCGCCTGTTGCCAGTATTTATCAGCTTCGTCATAGCGTCCATGTTCATAATACTCGGTTCCCTGTTTCAAACTGGGAGGACGGTTCCAGCACAATGCCCAATCTATGAGTGTTCTTGTGCAAGGCAGAGAAAATGACAAAGTTTTTTTATGTGGAGAGACAGCCGCGGCAATCTGCCACGCTAAGTTATTCAAACTGCTAACGATAATCTGATCATCCGATGTAGCTTGGGCAATCGCCGCCGCCGCATTTTCACTACTACTCCATTTCCGATCATAGTGATCGGTAAAGTTATTGCCTACAATCACTTTACCCCTTTTTTTGAGAGAATAAGTTGCCTGAGTGGTCAACTGTTTGCGATGGTAGTAGGTATACTTAGTGACCTTTCTACCCTCTTTATCTTCCGTTTGATAGGAGTCATAATGAGATTTTTGGTCAATTCTACCAACAGTGACTGTTCCGGTTAGGATTGATTGCCCGCCGCGTTCGACCACTTTGATATACCCTTCCTTGGCAATATTGTTCTTCACCAATTCCGCCAGTTTGGCCCCATAATTCCCTGAAAAGGATCGTACTTCTATAGAATCAATGACGACACCACTCCTGGATGTCGCCTCTATGGTTGGCCGAGCCGTTTTTGCTCCGCAAGCCAGCAGTAAACAACATACCCCTATGACTCCCCCCCATTGGGTGAGTTTTCCGAGGCGTGTTTGCAGCCCGAGCGGACTATGATTATCAAGCATAGAAAAATCCTCCTGTCTGTCAATGTTGGGTGGATTACACATTTTTGTTTTTGGAGTCCAAGATAAATCTTGGACTCCTTTTACTATTGATGCTTACTTAGCGAGTAATTTCATAATCAAGTGTCGTAATTGACCAACGTAGTGGACGATTTTGACCGCCCTTCGGCCAGCTATTGAGGTACTGATTTAACCGCTGCAAGGTGGCGTAGGATTCTGTCGCTTGTATGGTTTCAAAGTCATCCGGTAAGATGTAATCACTCAGTTCTTGTTCAACTAACAAAGCGATCACCAATCCTTTGCCGATAGGCTCAGTCGCCGTAAAGTTAAACCCATAATTGTCGTCTGGAATCATCACCGTTTGTCCCGCTTTGATGTAGCCGGGAATGCGTAATAATCCCCGACTGCCAGAGGGCTTGCTGTATTTGTTAGGGAAAATGCGCGTCAACTGTCCGGCGCTATTAATGTCTAACAAAAATAAATAGCCTTCTTCTTGGCTAGTCACTTTGAGTTGCATGGTATCGCCCAGACTACATAAGTGGCAAGGGAGCATTTGTAAGCCCAACCTAGCTTTGTTACCATGCGCGGTGAGGCGTTGCGTAGGAATCCAACCCCGTAAATCGTCTTCTGACGACTCTTGTTGGGTGAATGGCCATGCTGATGCTACGGTAGGTAAACCCATACTCAGCCATGCGATTGTCATCAACAATAGAAAACGGCAGCTGACAGAGAGAGGCCGATGGACAAAATTCATGGAAAAACGGTTTTTAAAAGTAGTATCAATCATCGTTCAATTTATTCCTCTGGTTGTTTTTTACCACAGATACTATTCATGAGGGATAGTATCTGTAAGTAACATTTTTGCGGCTGCCGGTAAGGGCCCATAACTTATTATTGTTTATTGTCCATTATAGTTATGCAAAAAAGGCCGAAATCTCGCAAGGAAGCGAAACCTCGGAGGTTTAGGAGCGAAATTTTCTGGACAGCTATACCAATTACCCATTACCGATTACCCATTTTGAGTATCAAAGTGGTAGGTACGCTACGCTTAATCCACACTGCCTGCTTTGGAGCGTATTTGTAAAACTTTTTGATTAACCACAGTCACAGCCAGTTTGACTCGGTCAATATCTACCGAAACATTTTCAATGACAGATCGCTTAAAATTCACGCCCCAAAGCTCATCGCCGCCATTCTGAACCCGGATTCCCATCGTTTTTCTGAGAAAATACAAAACAACTAGGATGAAACTAATAATGACGCTAGTCCAAAAAAAACTATTGTCCGCGGGCGCAGTATACGAAGGAATATACGCAACATAGAGGCCAATCATCAGGGAAATCCCTGCTAAAATCAGTAACGTAAATGGCTTTGAATAGCCACCATGTATGCCAGATATAGCAACCAATGGGATTGTCGTACTCGTTGTTCCATATAAACGACTGTCTCTCCAAAACTCAATGCGGTTGTCGTAAACTTTGACAGTGGTTGTGGATTCAATCTCCATTAAACCCAATAAAAATGGGATGATCCCACTGGAACGCCCTTTGATGTTTACACAAGGTTCATCGGGGTTATTATTCTGGTTGACATCAAATTGTGTCAGCACCAAAGGAGTATTATCGATGAAGTAATTTTTTCTTCCACCGACTAACCTCCATAAAATGAACACTACCAAGGCTGTTTCAAAGAAACTCCAAGTCAAAAACATATAATTTATCCATGAGTTAGAACAATGTAAAAAGAATAGAACAAAACCTTGTGTAGGATGAGTAGAACGCCCAAAAACACCATCCTGATGTTTGTGGTAGGGTTTCGCTATCGAACTACCCACCCTACTACCTACTATCTATGGCTTGTTAAAAAGCCCATTCCAAACCCATAAAGAAGAATAATCCGGAAACATCGGCTTCTGGATCAATTCCCGCTTGTGTATTGCCACCGTCTGGTTTCACTAAGGCGGGAGAATTGCTTTCCAAGGTTACCTCTCCCGCGACGACTTCCATATCTTCTAGGAATGACAGTGTATATCCCATCTGGGCACCAATACCTAAGCTATCGGTCAACTGATAGGAAGACGTTAAGGCCAGTTGGAGTCCAAAACCGCTTAAGTCGGCTGAAATATCATCGCCAACGTGAAAGGTGCCTTCTCGCAGAATCACTGGAGCCACGTAGTTGCCTGAGCCACCATAGTGTTGAATCATCCGAACTTCTCCCAAATCAATGGAGGTTTTGACATAACCCAGTTTGGGTGCAAACCCCATTGATAGGCGGTTTTAAAAAGTTCCACTTGGGTCCAACGAATATCCCATAAGCACTGGAATCACTGGCCGTTGCGTATTGAAATTCGGCCAACAGGGAAACGGGCCACTTGGAAGGGGCAAATTCGTAACCAATCATAAAACCCGGATGCATACCACTGGCCTCTCCGTCTGACAGAGGAAGGCGGGCACGTCCTTCCCAGCCGCCATTGTTTACCCACAGGCCAAAATTCTGCCAGTCAGACACATCGCGATATCTGATACGCCAGATACTTCAATAGGAAGCATCGCATATCCTAAATAGAGCTTGTGTTTACGGTTCTTCTCTTCCTGAGCGTTGGCATTTTGCCAACTGAAAATAAAAATGACTAAAACAACGGGCCAAAGTACCCTGACTTTTTTTTAATGGACTCACAACAATTTCTCCTGACTATGTATAGGACAAAAAACATAATGATTTTATTTTTACTGAGTACCTGACATTTTTTCTACTGTCAAATCTGACAATCAATGACTTAAATAAATTTTTCGCTTGAAGCGTTCACCACAAGTTTTGTCTTTGCCAAAAACTAAATGTCTGTTCGTAGTAGATGATTTATCACCTCAGAATGATGTGTGGGCGATAAATCGCCTACTACAAACGGGAATGACTGAGTTGTTGCGTACTAATATATATATTAAATATGCAATAGAATCACTACGCATGTTCTTTGCAACCACGCTCAGTTCCAACACCATGGCGCAAGTGGGGCGAGTTTCATGCACTGCATGTCCCTGTGCCTAATAGTTAACAGAGTTTTTTTCCTATGCTTATTGCGTGCTAGACACTATAACAAACTTATTACGCATAACGCAATACTCAGAACAAAATTTTTTCAGGCTGAGGCAATGAAAAATCCTTTCAAATGCTTTACAATGATACGTCTTATGCTTGGCATCACGATCATGCCGTTCTGTCAGTGAGTTATTACGGGTTGCGTACTATACAGACGTCTCAAAAATTTTGCAACACCCAAAGACGATTTTTTTCAAGCTTTGAGGGTGATGCAATGACAAATCCTCCCGAACGCATTAATATATTCTTATGCACAACAATCACTCAGTTCAGTCATCGCGTTGTTACGGGACATGCACTTTATTAGCAACATAATATTTATCATAAGCCGTATGCTTTGCACCACGCTCACTCAGTTCCGCACGGCGCAAGTCGGCTATGTTCCACGCACGTCCCGGCACCACAATAGCTAACAGACTTTCAATCAAGTCTGGTTCAGTGTTGGTAGACTTGCACATTGGTAAATACGCCACTGACGACGACGCTGCCATGCACAACGCGGTAATGTAGAAAAGACTTGGTTTCATTTTGACTTTCCTCAAAAGCCACTACACCGTAGCGAGCGTAGGATGGGTAGAACGCGGCGAGCGCCGGATAGGTGAACGCACTGAAACCCATTTCCTCCGATGCTTATTGCGTGCCAGACACTCTAATTTGTTACGCAGAAAACAATACTCAGCACATTTTTGAGGCTGATGCAACGACAAATCTGTTGAATGTGTTACAATGATACCCGTTAGGCTTTGCATCAGTCCGTTAGGCTATGTTACGTTACACGTAATATACAAACTTATAAAAAATTATGCAACACCCAAAGACGATTTTTTTCAAGCCCAAAAATTTATTGACTGTAAAAATAAACATAACACAGAGTACAACGGATGATCTCGCTTAAGCGGAGTTACTGAAGTTTAGGGGAATAAACGGATTTTCATGTTCGGGGGTGGCTAAATCGCCTAGCCATGACGATTTATTTCAGAGATACGACTCGTTTCAATTTACTGTGAAAATACCTATAACATAGAGTACTTAGGATACGCAAAATAAACGGATACTCGCTTAGTCTGCATGGTGACAAATCAGAAAGAGCCTAAGGCTCATAAGTATTAATAAAGCCAAGGGCACCGCCCCTAGCAAGCTGCGCCCCTTTGGTGCGATATTAATAAAGCCAAGGGCACCGCCCCTGGCAAGCTGCGCCCCTTTGGTGCGATATTAATAAAGCCAAGGGCACCGCCCTTGGCAAGCCAAGCCCCTTTGGTGCGATATTAATAAAGCCAGGGGCAACGCCCCTGGCAGATTATCAATTTAATCAATAAATTATAAAAATAACGCCACTCGCCACTCGCCACTCGCCACTCGCCACTCGTCATTTGCCAAAAGCGAAGGGTTTAAGAGTTTTGCAAGTCCCTCGTCGTATTTTTCATTGCTCCCGCTTGGCTTAAAAAAAAGTTGCGTGACACATCGGTAGATTTTTGATTAGATAGAATGCCAATCAAACATGTCATAGGAGCTAACAATGGCACAAGTAAAATTTGCGGAGTTAATGAAAAAATACATGCAAAGAGAGGACTCAAATGACGATGATCTAGCGCGGCAATTAAAACTCAGGCGGGAAACGATTTTTCGTTGGAGAACCGGCGGAATTAAATCCCCTAAATGTGACAAGGTAAAAAAGTGTGCACAAATATTGCGTTTAAACCCGATAGAACGTCATGAATTTTTGATGGCGGCGGGTTGTCCAGATCCAGATGCTAAGCCGCCGGCGTTAACACCTGAAGAACAGAACACTACCACGAACAACGGCTCTAACATGCCGGATAATGACGGCCCAGTCGTACCCGCCACCACGACGCGCCCAATTATCCACCCGGCCCAGTTTTTTGGACGTGAAGACCAATTAGAAAGAATTTTTGGCGCTTGGAAGCACGTTCCCCTAGAACATGTCGCCGTCGTTGGGCCAAAACGCAGTGGCAAAACCTCACTGCTCAACTATCTGAGGTTTATCCACAATGAGAAAAAGTTACGCGATAGGCAACGCCATGATTGGATCAAGCAAGAATATAATTGGGTATTTGTGGATTTTGACAATGTGCATATGCGCCGTCCAGAAAGTTTTTTGCGTTGTGTGCTAAAGGAACTGCAACTACCAAATGACAAATCTGACGACTGGACTGAACTGGCAGAAATACTTGAGGATAATATAAAAAAACCAACCGTGATTTTAATGGATAATATCGAAATTGGCCTACAGTTGCCCGATTTGGATGAGCAATTTTGGGGGCACATGCGCTCTTTGGGTAATAATATCAGCAAATTGGGGTTTTGCGTGACTTCTCGTAAGTCGCTTGATGAATTAGAAAAACTGGCCGAAGAACTCAATAAACCTTCGCCCTTGATTAATGTATTTGGTGACATTGAGCTAGGGCCGTTGACGGAAGCGGAAGCGCGTGAACTGTTGGGCTGTACGTCGCTTTCCAAAGCCGATGCCGAATGGATATTAGAAAATAGCCAGTGTTGGCCGGTGTTGTTGCAGGTGCTTTGTCGGATAAGACTCGAAAGTGAAGAAGGTGAAGATTGGAAAAAAGAAGGCTTGGAAAAAATAGAACGTTATCCAGATTTGTTAGACAGTTCTCAGTGATCAGTGTTCAGTTATCAGTTATCAGTTATCAGTTATCAGTTATCACTGTAAAGGAGTCCAAACTTTAGTTTGGCAGGAGTCCAAACTTTAGAGGAGTCCAAACTTTAGTTTGGCAGGAGTCCAAACATTAGTTTGGCAAGGTGAAAAAAAAGCGCAAAATTGTCTTCGTTAAAACCGAAGATTTGTGGGCCATCAACTGCAATGAACCGGTACTAAGCTGCCGGCGTTAACACCTGAAGAACAGAACACTATTATGAATAATATAGGCTCTAACATGCCGGATAATGACGGCCCACTCGTACCCGCCACCACGATGCGCCCAATTATCCACCCGGCCCAGTTTTTTGGACGTGAAGACCAATTAGAAATAATTTTTGCCGCTTGGAAGCGCGTTCCCCTAGAACATGTCATCGCCGTTGGGCTAAAACGCAGTGGCAAAACATCACTGCTCAACTACCTGAGGTTTATCCACAATAAAAAAAAGTTACGCGATAGGCAACGCCACGATTGGATCAAGCAAGAATATAATTGGGTATTTGTGGATTTTGAAAATGTGCGGATGCGCCGTCCAGAAAGTTTTTTGCGTTATGTACTAAAGGAGCTGCAACTACCAAATGACAAATCTGACGACTGGACGGAACTGGCAGAAATACTTGAGGATAATATCGAAAAACCAACCGTGATTTTAAGGGATAATATCGAAATTGGCTTACAGTTGCCCGATTTGGATGAGCAATTTTGGGGGCACATGCGCTATCTTGGTAATCATGTCAGCGAATTGGGGTTTTGCGTGACTTCTCGTCATTCGCTTGATGAATTAGAAAAGCTGGCCGAAGAACTCGATAAACCTTCGCCCTTGATTAATGTATTTGGTGACATTAAGCTAGGGCCGTTGACGGAAGCGGAAGCGCGTGAACTGTTGGGCTGTACGTCGCTTTCTAAAGCCGATGCCGAATGGATCATAGAAAATAGCCAGCGTTGGCCAGTGTTGTTGCAGGAGCTTTGTCGGATAAGACTCGAAAGTGAGGAAGGTGAGGATTGGAAAAAAGAAGGCTTGGAAAAAATAGAGCGTTATCCAGATTTGTTAGACAGTAAAGGAGTCCAAACTTTAGTTTGGCAGGACTCAAACTTTAGAGGAGTCCAAACTTTAGTTTGGCAGAAGTCAAACTTTAGAGGAGTCCAAACTTTAGTTTGGCAGGACTCTAAACTTTAGTTTGGCAAGGTGAAAAAAAAGCGCAAAATTTTCTGAACTTTTCAATAGCTTCTAGAATTAGTCTGCTTTAGCAGACTTGAGCTTTAAGCCTGGGGATTTATCCCTAGGCGATATTTTGC
>QNER01000108.1 GCA_003646175.1 Candidatus Parabeggiatoa sp. nov. 1 | reverse complement strand
ATTCGTTTCAGGCGAACCTTGCACGAGACCTGAAGCCTGTGTGCCAAGATAATTAATTATGATCCAAGAAACCATAGCCGAAGTTTTAGGCAAACGCCAACAAAAAGTCCCTAAACTTGACAGGGTATATCAAGGCCTTTCCGAGCTTGAAACGCAACTTGATGCGCTGCAACAAATGGCCAGTCAAGAAGTGCCAAAGGACACCGGCCATATCACTGCGGATATTTCTAATAAAATCAATGCTGTCCAAGAAGATTTGACGCATCTGACTCACTCCGTTTCCAATGTCACCAAACGGTTTAGCCGAAAAGTCATTAATATTGGAGTGGCCGGTTCTGCGCGCCAAGGTAAAAGTACGCTGTTGCAACAAATATCGGGCCTCACCGATAAAGAAATACCGACTTCTAGTGATTTGCCTTGCACTGGGGCGAAAAGTAAAATTTATCATTCTGAAGTGAGAGCAAATGCGGAGGTGGTGTTTTACTTTAAACAAGAATTTCTGACAGAAATTGTCTACCCTTATTTTGACCGATTGGCTTTACCAAGACCATACTCTCTTGATAAGTTTGGTCAGGCTTTACCTGAGTTTGTGGTCCCTGACAACACAGATGAAAGAAATTTAAAAAGTGCCATTTATCAGGAACTCGAACGAATTCACCGCGCTTTCCCGTCTTTTAAGGAACTCCTGTCTCAGCCGGCTGAAACGGTGGAGCTTGACCATATTCGGGATTACGTTACCCAACATGACGATGATGGCAATATACGCACCAAGTATCTCGCTGTCAAAACGGCCAATATTTATACCAAGTTTCCAAACCATGATGTGACGGGTTTGTGTTTAGTCGATCTGCCTGGGCTTGAGGCCGCTCAAGGGCATGAAAAGAAATTGGTGGCTTCGTTTGAGCAAGAAGTGGATGCGGTCATTTTGCTGAAAAAACCGAGCCCTGAAGGGGATAATTGGATTTCAGATGATTTTAAAGTCATTGATTTGATTAATGACGCGGTTCGGGAAATCGAATTGTCTAATTGGCTGTTTATCTTGCTGAATGAATTAAAATTGGGGGATAACAATAACGAGAAGATGATCCACCGGTTAATGGAGAATCCCCCCAAGACCTATAGTAGTAAGCCCATCCTTCTGAAAGCCAATTGCATTGATGCGTCAGAAGTAGACGAACAAGTGTTTTCGGTGGTGCTCAAACATGTTGAGCGGAATTTGCAAAGTACGGATAGACAGTACGTAAGCGCGTTAGCGCACAAAATGCCAACGATTTTGGATACACTGAACAGTGTTCTTAAACCGGCTTATGACTCCCTTAAACCGGGCGAGAACGTGAACATGGAAGAATATTGGTTTCTGTTCTCTAAATTTATGAAGGATTTACGGGGAGAACTTGAACAGTTAGTGCGATGGGTGCAAGAAGAATTCACTTTTGAGGAGGGCTTCAAGCAAACAGTCTACGAAGTGTGCGATATGGCACAACAAGACCCCCCTATTCCCACCCCTGATGAACTAAAAAACCAATATTGGCAACAAGGCGGTTGGCCCGCAGTCTGGCAACCACAATTGAATCAATTACGTGCCTATATCACGCAATATCTTGCTAAACATTTGGACACGTACCTGAAAGAACGGGTGGATGAAGTGTTAAGGCGAGTGCTGGCGCGGATGTTTCCACATTCCTTACAAAATGTGCTGGAACAAGAAGAGGCGGATGCGGATCCTCGTAATATCATTATCGCGTTGCAAAAAGTGGTGGATAAAGTCAAATATCCCCAGTTGCACGATAGTTTTGAATACATCGTTAAGTTTGATTTTTCCTACCACAGCCTGTTTCATTTTCGTGTGCGTAGGGAGATGTGGCGTTTGGACACTTACGAAACCGAAACCATGGCCGAACTCATGCACGGCGGTACCGCTAAGAATGTCAAGGAAACAGCGGCTCAAATTAACAATGGTCTTGATCAATTTTATAAAGAGACTGTCTATGATGTCCGGAAAAAACTCAGTGAAGAAATGCAAACCGATCCGGGGGATGCGATTTTTGCTCTGGTTGAAGAACTGAAAGATCGTCTCGCTAGGGCCAGTGGCATTGAAGATGAGTGGCGACAATTTCTTTACCCGCTCCGGGGCCAAGTTTGGGCCGATAAATTTGGGGCCATTGCCCAAGATATTGCGTTACGCACTCAGTGGCAAAATGCGATTGATGAGGCTATCAAAACCGCTAAGCAAGTGCATGAAGATTTTTCGGGCATGGTTTAAAATATTGAATTATAAGGATTGCTGATTCGTGAAGGGGCGCATTCCCATTTTCACAGTTAAGTACAACGAATTACGTGGATAAACGAATTACAATCTCAAACCATGCGTTTTTTTCCTTGATTGATAATCCCATATAAAAGTGTGTTTATCTTTCTTTGCATTTCTCGAACAAAGCCATCCACGTATAATAAATAATCAAGGATCGTTAGGCCTTATTCGTTTATCCACGTAATTCGTTGTACTCAAGACCAAGAAATTGATATTAAAATTGCCAAATCATTTAGTCTATTTATACATACTATTCATTATTATAAATCCTTATAAAATGCAATCCCTTATCCCTGTCGTTATTGATTTTTCATTAACCTAGTGAGTTAATTTATGCAAAAAAACATCGTTATGACAATGCTTGGACCTGAAGCGGTGGGTAAAACCACATTACTCGCTACCATGTATAATGAATTGGCCAAGATTGAAACCACTGAACATGGATTCCATTTTGCAGCGGCGAACGATACAGGTGTTGATCTTGAAACGGCTTATCAGAAACTGAGCCAAATTATTGAGAAACAGGCTTACACTCATATAGGCCAACTGTTACCCGGCACCGCGGGTATTATTGAACGCCAATTTGAAATTTCATTTCAAGATAACAAAGAACTGGATTTATCATTTTATGATATAGCCGGTGGCTTGTTGCTTGCCAAAGAAGACAATAAGGATATTAAGGAATTTAAAGGCATTTTGGCTCAAGCGGCCGTGATTATCAACGTCATTGATGGTGCAGCCCTTGTGGAAGGCAGTTTACTGCTTTCAGACAGTATCAATCAGCCAACGAGAGTGCGTGATTTATTGCGTCCGGGTTTCACCCAAAGTAAGCAAAAACGTCTCGTGCTATTTGTCATTACCAAATGTGAAACATGGCTCAAAGATGAACAAGGCCAGAAGAAATTGCAAAAGGCCTTTGAAACACGCCATAAACCCGTTCTTAATTTTATTGAAGAACGCTCAAACGTTGTGGGGGTTTTAATTCCGGTTAAAACGCTGGGTTGCGTAGAATTTTCACGCATTGAGGGCCGTGGTGAAGATGAGACCATTGTTTTCACGAGACGGCCCCATTTAGAATTTAGTCCCGAAAAAGTGGATCAACCGCTACGTTATGCCCTTGCCTTTGCATTGTTGCAGCATGATAAAAACCGTAGTGGCTGGAGCAGATTTGCCAGCGATTGGTTATCAAATAAGGGGGAGGCTTTTCAAGAGTCACTGATTTGGTTTGCCAATGGACGGGATAGAAATTTCAAAGCTTATGGAAAGAAGTCACTGATTGATGTCATATGAATAAAAAGATTTTACCCATTGGTGCGGCCGTTCATACGCGAGGGGTCAAACGTGGAGAGGACTATGGCTGGTATGTGAGGGTGGGGGATACGCCGTTATTTGATAAAATTGAGGATATTCATCGGGTTGCGTTGCGTGATGTCGAGGGAAACACGCCCAGATTGGCGGTACTTGTGGAACAACAGCATGTTGGTTTTTTAATTGGCAATATGCAAAGCCAACGGCTGGATCATGCCCAGAGGATAATTAATGACACGCTTTATTTAGAATTTGACATAGATCAATTTATGGTTGTTAAGGCAGCTGCTATTCTATTGGTTTGTTCAGAAGACGATTATAAAAAATATGAACATGATTTGACTGAGTATGCGGAGGCACTTTATCAAAAATATTTGGAGGCTTCATTATCTTTCAATGCGTTAGCCGATATTGAATGGCCGGTTGACGAACATTTAGAACCCATCAAACCGGCTAAATTAGCCTTAGCCTTACCTATCAATGACAGTACCTGCAAACAATGTGCAGGTTATCTTGTGGATGCCGCAAATCGTGAAGTGAGTTCATTTTGTGTTGTTTCTACCGGCCGCGTGAATCTTGATAAATGTCAGCAAATTGCTAAAATAAGCGATGGGTGCATAGTCCTTACTCAATCTTCTGAAGTAGGGCAAGAAATTGTGTTAAAAAAAAAGTTGACACAACGACAAAAATTAAACAAACGGTTATCGACACCGTTGAGAAAAGTTTTGATAAGATTAAGCCAATGCTCAAACGAGTCAATATCCATATTATAAAAAATGCTTATAATTCTGGCCGTGATATTATTAATAAATTTACTAAGGGCAACGATAACGGGCAGTCAAAATAAAGAAAGTCACAGGCTAATGGCACTTACTTAAGAAATAAGTTCCAGGGGCGTTGCCACGGGCGTAGATAATACGCCCCGTTGGGGCTTGGTTTTTTACGCCCCTTTGGTGCAAAATAATATAGCCAGGGGCAACGCCCCTGGCTATCGTGCGTGCCATTAGGGTCACAGGCCACCTTTTTACAACCACCTGTTAAATATACGGAAAATAAAAAATTGGCGTTTTTTCTGAACGAGTCAGTTTTAACATGAAATGTCTGTCAATGATGGAGTATTAAAATGCCAACAATTTCAATGTTTTATGGAATCATTATTAGACTGTATTGTTCTCCAAAAGAACATAATCCACCCCATTTTCATGTCTATTATCAAGACTACACAGCCATTATTGATATTAGAAATTGTGAATTAACCGAAGTGATGTGCCATCGAAACAACTGAAGTTGGTATTGGCATGGGCCGAGATCATTATTAGCTGATTGGGAATTGGCTTCAAAAGGTGAGATTCCGTTCAAAATAGACCCTTTAAGGTAAGGCTATGTATTTCACTGTCATAAATGTAGAACCCTTAGAAAATTACCAACTACTTTTAACTTTTGAGAATTTTGATAAACGAATTTTTAATTTGTTACCCTATTTGCACATTGGTAGATTTTCTGAATTAAAAGATATTTCTTTGTTCAACACGGTTCGAGTGAATTTTGAGTCAATACAATGGGATAATCATTTAGATATTGACCCTGAACTGTTATATAAAGAAAGTTACCTTATTTAGTTGGGTGGGGTGAACAATTGATGTATGTTTCAGGAATGAACGTAGCGATTTCCCGAAATCACCAAAATGCTCACCAAAATGCACAAGTTAAATAATTACCATTTCTTAATTGGATATAGGTGCCCAGAAAAATGTGCCAAAACCTTCAAGGTTTGCCAAACCTTGAAGGTTTTTACGGGGGGGAAATTTTTTCATGATAACTAAAAATTGAAGATGACGAAGATATGAAGCACGTTGAAAGATTTTTAAAATTTTTGCAAGCGGCTATCCATACCTTGGGAAAAGCCAATAAAATCAGATAGTTCATTTATTTTATAGATAATGAGGCTGTTCTAGTAGAAAAGATTGTTATTCCAAACAGAGAACAGAGAAATGCAAGATAAGGATCGAAGAAAAATTAACTTCCCCCTTGATTGGGTTTAGTGCCCTTTAGGGTTTGGCGCTTCGCACCCCCGCTATTAGACAACTGCTTTCGCGCCAAAGTTTTTGCGCGCAAAAACTTTGGCGCGAAAAGCTGTTGGCGGTTGTTATTTTTTAGCCGTTCCTAAAGTGTTTTTTGATACCAATTTAGGAATTTACCTCTTTTTAGCTTCTTCAGAAAATGAAGATATTACCAAAATAAATAAATTTATAATGAGAAAAGGCGCATTTAGGAAGCAATGTTGCCTTGCACAAATCCGTGCAAGCTAACCTTGCACTCCAAAAAGCAACCTGAAAAGAATTCAAAAAAGCGGTTATGAACGATTTTCCAGCACTTTATAATGAAGAATATCAACAAGATGGGATTCAACAGGTGGGTTCATTAAATCATAGCCTTGCTCAAGCAAGAATAACAACTTTGTTATCCAATAACGATAAATTCACAACCTTTATCGAGTTGAGTTTGGATGCCAGTCAAATAGACTTAAGCCAATTTGGACTCAAGGCTAAAGAAGAACTCAAACCTGATATATGTCTTTATCCAAATACAGTTTGGTTTAGCGATGGCTTAACTGATACTATCAAAATGTCAGAAATGCCGTTGTTAGCCATTGAAATTATCTCGCCAACACAAGGTATTAATGAAATTTTTGCCCTTTCGGTAAAATCATGTTGGTTGGTGGTGCCTGCCATTAAGTCTGTCACCGTCTATTCGCAGCCAACTCATTTTAAAACTTTTGCCGATGAAGGTGAAATCATTGATAATGCATTAGATATTCGTTTGCCACTTAAGATGATTTTCACAAGACAACATACTGGAAGTACAACGGATTGACGGATTTTTCGGATTTTTTTATTTGAATGTTCATATGTAAGTACAACTTCTTTCCGGATTTGACGGATTTTTTTATTTGAATGTTCATATGTAAGTACAACTTCTTTCCGGATTTGACGGATTTTTTTACATGTTTCAAACACCACCTGTATATGTAGGTAATTAATTTATAACATTTTGTTAAAACATAAATCCGTCAAATCCGTAAATCCGTTGTACTTACAAATCGGATTTCTCATCAAACCAAAAATGTCAACTGATTTATGTGCATCTATAAATCCGTCAAATCCGTCAATCCGTTGTACTTACACTGAAGAAAAGGTCAATTTATGGCATTACGTTTAGGCGTTTGTAAAAATAAGCCAACATGTTCCAAGGCTAGAGTACAAGAACCAATTTCCATGAAGTGGAGTAAAGGATTTTGCCCAGAATGTGGTAAAAAACTTAAGCCAAAATACTCTTCCTATATTCCTAAAAAACCGGTTTTTTTAATTTCAGTCATTGTTGGTGGTGCTGTATTAATCGGTTGGAATTATTTAACGCCGTTTTTTTCCCAACGTTCATTCGGGGATGATGAGCCACAACCCGAAGAACCACAATCACCTTTTATTCATGTTTCGTATGATGCACAGCCCAATGAACAGGCTCTCCCAAGTCATGTAGAAGAAAACGTGGATGTCAATATGCCCAAATGTTTGTTATCGTCATCCCCAGAGATGAGGAAAAGATTGCCTATGGCTCAGGTCCCAAAGATGCAAAGGGAAAAAATACCCGGTTATCTTCATGCTTGGATGAAAGCTATTGCTAATTCTACGATTGATGAATCACCTTTTTTCATTATGCGTAGAGAAGTGACAGTGGGAGAATTCCAATCTTATGTGGATACTCTAAATAGTACCGATAAAGAAAAGTTAGGAGAAACATGGCTGCAAGAAGATAAAGATTATCCGGTTGCGTCGGTACCGTGGTGGGCAGCTCAAGGCTATGCTGATTGGCTTTCTAAAAACACCGATTGTTCATTTACATTGCCGACTTATAACCAGTGGGTTGCAGCGGCAATACACTACGCCGATCCTAAAAAGGCTGTCATTCGGGACACCTTTGAGCGAAAACATCGAGTACACGATGAAAAGCCAAACGAGGTTGTTGATTTACTTGGTAATTTACGAGAATGGTCAATTGATAATTGCCGCAAGGGTGGGCACTACCTTTTAGGAGAGGATTATAAAACTTGGCAAGTTAATATTGCTGGAAAGCCGTTTTGTGAAAGAAGTACTTTGGACACTGTTGGTTTTCGCGTGGTATTGCAATAATTACAGGTGGAGGACGTAATCATGCAAAAAATATCACAATTTTTTCTGAGTAGTTTGATGGTTGGCTTTTTTTGGGTGTGTACCACAATACCCGCTGCGTCTTCACCGGATGCTAGATCATGGGGCAATGTTTTCCGCAACAGTGATGTGCTTGCTTTGCAAATTAATTTAGCGGGATACTGTATAACAAAAAAGTGGAACAAATATAAAACGAGTGGTAAAGGTAAAGTGCATATTACCGGTATTGGTGCTGTCGTAGACACAAATTATGTTATTACTCCCCGCAATAAACTCCGGGAGCTAGGAATCCGCGTTATTCCTTACGTCATTAGTCAGAAACAAAAGAAACCGTTATTTCTAATTCCAGGAATTCCTAGAAAAATAGCAGGCGTGCAAAAATTTAATAAATTTTATCCTGCATGTACACCAAAATCTAACAGCCTTGCCAGAGGTAAAAACAGCATAAGATATTATCCCTTGGTTCTATTGGAGGTTGACGATGAAAAAAGTCGTGATGCGCTTGGGGCACACCTAAGGGAATTACCTCGGCAAAACGACTGGCAACATAGGGAGGTTCTTGAAGAACCTATAGAAGCAATTTCAGTGCGTACAATGGCCGAATTGCTCGAAAAGGTTTTTAGTCAAAAACAAGCCAAGTTTTTGGAGGGTTTGCCATTTGATGTCCGTGTCAAATTGATAGATGAGAACCAGAAAAAACACGTGCAATTTATGGTGAAAAGTACGACACCATTTACTACGGCACCACTTCAAAGAGAGGATGGTGATTCAGAGAATAGTGATTCCGTGTCTGAGCAAAAGTTTGATGATAAGTTTGATAATGCTTTACGGGTAATTGAAAGACTGAAGAAAGAGAAAAGCGGGTTAGTCATAAAACTTGAGCAAACTGAACGGCGTTTAAAATTGTTTGAAACACAAAATGCTCTATTAAAGACTCAGTTAAAGACTAGCCAACGGAAACACAAAACGAAAAAGGTGAGACTTGAGACAAAAAATGCTGAATTGAATGCCCAAGTTAACCAATTAACCAAACAATTGGCAGCTGCAAAAAAATTATGTGAAACAAATCCCGAAATTTTTCGGCAGGAACAGGAAATTGAACAACTTGATCAAGAAAATACTGGGCTACAAAGACAGGTCGAAATATTGACCAAAAAACTTGCTAAAGCAAAGCAGCAATGTTCAGTTCAGCCCTAACACTGCTTTTTTGGTAGTTCTGGAGTCCAAACTTTAGTTTGGGCGACAGTGCCAAACTAAAGTTTGGACTCCACACTACCCAAACTTAAATCGTCAATAGAATGATGGGAGAAATGATGTTGAAAAAAACAATCTCAAGGTTAATTCTGATGAGTGCTGCTATTTGGGGGGGGATTGCAACAGAAACGGCTTTTTCCACAAATGCGAAACAGTGGGGTAATGCATACCCAAACAGTAATTTGCTTGCCCTGTCAATCAATTTGCGCGGTGCCTGTGTTAAAAAGAGTCGTAAGCGGTGGAAAAAGACTTGGAGCAGTGGTGGTAAAGTGCATATTACTGCTATGGGTGCTTTAGTAGACACAAGGTATCCAGCTGTTATTCCTAATAATGAATTAGTGGTGGGTGTTCGCATTATTCCTTACATTGTTAGCAAGAAACAAGGTAAAAAACTGTTTTTGATTCCTGAACAACTTATTGAAAAAAATGATTTTAATGAGTTTTATCCCACTTATTTATGGAAAGCTAACGCTCTTGTAAGACATAACTCAAACAACCTAAAATATTACCCACTGGTTTTGCTGAAAGTTAACAGTGAAAAAGAGCGTAAGTCACTTGAAAAACACCTCAAAAAACAAAAATGGCAGCTTGGAATATTGACATATCCTATAAAAGCAACTTCAGTAAAGACAGTGGGGGAGTTGCTCGAAAAGGTTTTTAGTCAAAAACGAGCCAAGTTTTTGGAGGGTTTGCCTTTTGATGTTGTAGTCGAGTTAATACATGAAAGAGGAAACACTATACGATTTGAGGTGAAAAATGTTGAAAAGCCATCTGTTGAAAAGTCATATGTTGACGTGAAGAATGTTGTCGACAAGTCAACTTCTTTAACAGCACATTTCTGCTCACCACCAAAAATTAGTCTTCCTCAATCACAACAACTGGAAATTGGAAAATCTTGTCAAGATGATAAAGACAAAATAGACAAGCTTAAGGAAGAGAGAAATAACCTGAAAACACAACTTGATGAAGCTGACTCTAGAATTGAAAGTCTTGAACAACAACGTCAAAAACAGGCTGTTCTTCTTGAGAAAGGGAAAACCGACTGTGAAGCACAGCTTAATGAAGCAAATTCCAGATTGGCTGAAGAATGTTCGGACAAAAACAGGCAGTTAACTAACGAACTTGCTGATGCTAAACGGCTAGTTCAATCGCATCTTGAAGTAGTTGAAAAACTTAAAAAGAAAGTAGAATTGCTTCAACGTCAGCTTAATGGGCAGCCTTCTGGCAACCATCGGCTAATAGTCCTCTCTCTCACGAGAAATTTACGGAGTAAAGAGAAGGTGATTCGAGAGACTTTGATCAAGGTGTTTTCAAACTGGAAGACATCGGAAACGAAAACACCATTTACTTTACTGACCATTCAAACGGGGATACGGCTAAATTACCCCCTAACCTCTGATGAACTACCACGTTTACCCATAGAGGGCGAGGAGAAATCTATTAAGGGTAAGGTTGAAAGGGGATTACGATTTGCGAAACACAACTTAAGGGCACTTGATGATTTAAAGTTGGTGGATAAGATTATACGAGAGAGAAAGGGTGAGGCGATAGGAAGTGTGCTGTACTTAACTGACAATGCAGGCATTAGTAGTAAAAAACGAAATATTCCTAGCCAACAGCGCGGTGTACCATTGGCTTGGCGCAAAGATGGTATTCGCCTTAAAGTGTTGACGACAGAAAAGGAGAAAAAAGGAGAAGAAATAGCTGGTTGTCAGCTATGGGAATATGCCGGTGTGGCGGAAAAACAATGCACTTACTGGCAAGAAAACTCTGACACCTTAAAAAAGGAATTAGAAGTTTTTCTTGGCATAACAAAGTAGCTTCACAGATAGTATCCCTTCAAGGGATGCTATCTGTCACTGCTTGTGACTGGGTTCAGTGCCCTTTAGGGCACTTGAGCTTTTAGACAACTGCTTTAGCTGTTGGCGGAGGTTATTTATTTGCTGTTCCCCACTACAAAAATCCGTTTTGTCCGTACAATCCGTTTCTCAATACAAGCAAGTAGCAAGGAGGTATCAATAAATGCGAAAACGCTGGGTGATGATGATTCACTTATCATTATTCTTGATAAGTTCAACCATTCATGCACTGCCTGAAGATGGCAGTTGCGTGAATTACGATTTTTCAGCTGTCATGGATAAACAGGGTGTGATTGACACTAACCAGCTTGTGCGAGTGTTACGCCACAATGCACCCGTGTATCCCACTGCTAACAGCAACAGCCCCAAAAAACATTTAAAATTGGGAAAGTATTTGCTGCCGGTACAAGTCAATATTCTTCAGAAACGTGTACAAGTGAGGAAAGTGGGAATACGTGCGCCACTGGGATGGTTAGAAGCATACGATTTGTTATGTGTTGTTACTCCCCTTCAGAGTAAAAAAGGCTTAGATCGTAAGGTATTTATCAAAACACCAGACAGTCATGATCCTAACATGAATACTATTCCAGCTTATCCTTCTTATCAAGGGGCATGCCATGGACGCTGTAAACAGCTTTCTCGGTTTCGCTTGTACTTTATTTTCGCAGAAGATAAGGTAAACCAACGTTATCTAGTCTCTGATAACCATACCTTAGAGATTGATCCGCCACCCCCTTTGGTAGGATGGATAGGAGATGCTAACAGTATTCCTTGGAATACCACATTAGGGCTACGCCCCAGAGAAGAGGTAGAGCGCATCTCATTAGCACCCAAAGTTGCAAATCACGAAAGAACCGGTATAGAATTAGGCGGTGGGAACATTTGGTACACTTTCCCAATTCATCTTCCTATCATAGATATCAACAAACAGGAACAGCTTTATCACGTTGCCGCGCCTAGCATTGGTATGCAAGGGTTTAAGCCGTATAACGGAAATGTGTTGGCGGCCATGAAACAAGTTGATGTCTTCTTTTTGTTAGATGGCACCGCCAGTATGGGCCCCTATATCAAAGCGGCTAGACAAGCCGCGCAAGATATTGCTGAAAAATTGCGTAAAGAGCCTGAATTTAAAGAAACTTCATTTCGGTTTGGTTTTAGAGTTTACCGAGACACTTATGCCGACAGCATATTGAGGGAATGTCAACAGGGCATTTGCGAAGGAATGCCATTGTCGTCAATCTGTAAATCAGATCGTCATACCACTGATGAGAATTGGCAAAACTTTACTCAACGACTTAGCCGAGTTCAAGAAACCCGCAACGATAACGATGATTATCCAGAAAAATTGTTTGATGGCTTGCGTCAAGCCATAGTGGATATGGCATCGTGTCCAAAAGTGGGCAAACTGCTTTTTGTGATTGGCGATCACGGCGATAAGCAAAATGAAATACCTCAAGATATTGTTGATGGTTTAAATTACACGTTTGATAGAGCCGTGGTTTTTTTTATTCAAACGCCTAATAAATCACATCAGGCGCGTACCTCATACGCTTATCAAAGGGCCTACAGAAGCTATAGAACGCAAGCCATTAAAATACTTGATAAAACGTTACCGATTGAATTTGAAGGGAGAAAAATCGCACGCACCAAGTATTTTCTATCTCTGAATAAAACTCAGTTGCCAACAAGCGTTGTGGAACAGGTTAAGCTGTTTTCCCGAAGTGATTTCATCAACGAACTTGAACAAGCATTGGCCGGTGGAGATTCTTTAAGGAATATTCTCAACAGAAGTATTGAAGCAAGTGGGATGCCTATTTTGTATTGGAAATGGCTTGAAGATACTGCTTGCCCAGTGTTAGGTGAACAATGCAAAACGATAATCGATCATCGCGTGATTGATTTCTATATTCCGGTGGATAAGACAAAAGTCCAAGAAGAAGTTTGGTTAACGGATAAGGATTTGTCTGATTGGTTAAGTTTACTCAAGCCCTTTGAAAATTTGATAGGAGATTATAAGTAGTGAAGCATGAATTTTATGGTATAATAATTCAGTTAAAAGTGACAATATTTTTTATAAGGTTAATAATGAAAGTTCCAGTCAAATTTATCTCCTCATTAGAGGAAAAAACGGTTGAT
>QNER01000107.1 GCA_003646175.1 Candidatus Parabeggiatoa sp. nov. 1 | reverse complement strand
AGCATTTCCCGATTGCGTAAAATACAATTTTAGTTCCAGGTAGTTACACTGGCTATATTAATTTCGCACCGAAGGGGCTTTAAAACCTTTAAAATTTTATTATTATTTCCTATTCCCCCCAGGTTTCCTTAAGGCTATTCAAATTCAACAACTGAAGGGTTGTTGGTGCAGTGGGGAAAAGCCAAGCGGGAAATGCGCCGGTTGTTGTAGGGGCACAGCTATGTGTAACCCCGTAGGGGTTGAATGTGAATAGCCCCAGGTGAAACCTGGGAATAGACGTTTTTGTGAAATTATTTATCTGAACATCTATAGCCGATTTAACCGCTTTGAACAGAGATTTGAGTGCGCCCTCGCCACTGAGTAGTGCTTCATAGCGGCTTTTGCTAATTTCACGATCCCCCATCATCAACTCATTGGCAAAGTTGTCATATTCATAAATCAACAAGTAGAGACGGTAGAGCGTTCTTTTCCCCGCGTTTAAAAGTGGGTAGTGGTGCAATGTGGGTGATAGAGTCGGCCAACTTTAGTTTGCCCACTACCCAAACTAAAGTTTGGACTCCTAAAAATCACCACATTTCAGGACTACCGAAAATCGCAAACCACATAACGCATAAGAAAATTTATACCTATCGTTATTCCAGCCTGATTGTCAATCAAACCGAAAATTTACATGACACCAATATAAGAGCATAGCTCCTTCCCAAACACCTCAATCTCCTCCCAAGCGTCATCTGGCACACCAACTTGTTGAAAATACTCGCAGCGTTTCAGGTAAATCTGTGCCACTTTGTCATTCTCATTTATTTGTAGAACCTTTTCAAAAAAGGGTTTGGCATCCCCAAATTTAGCCGAATGAAACAGCATAAAACCGTGATCAAAATCGGACATCGTCTTGTTTTTCAAAGTAATCATCGCCTGCGGATCCGCCTCAAAAACTTCATAAACGGTGACAACATCAGATTTGCCTTTCACTTTCACCGCATCAATGACGCGAATCTGACATTGTGCCGGATTCTGTAATTTTTGATAGGTTTGCATGGTAATCAACAGTGAGGTGCCATATATTTTAGCCAAGTTTTTAACATGCGATGCCAAGTTGACCGCATCGGAAATGACGGTACTATCCATACGATTTTGGCCGCCCACGGTACCTAGCATAAGATGCCCACTGTTAAGACCAATGCCGATTTTGATAGGCAAACGATCCATAAGCCCTAGGGTTTGATTGTAATCATCCAAAGTTTTTAACATGTCAATGGCTGCTTGTACCGCATCGTCGGCACTGGTTGGAAACAGTGCCATGATGGTATCACCCATATATTTATCAATAAACCCATGATATTTATCAATAATCGGTTCCATTCGGCTCAAATAGGCATTGATGAAATTGAAATTGTCTTGTGGAGTCATTTTTTCCGACAGGGAGGTAAACCCACAAATATCAGCAAACAAAATGGTCATTTCTTTTTCAACTTGATCGCCTAATTGGACCTCAGTAATGTGTTGTTTGTCTAATAGACTTAGGAATTCATGGGGCACAAATCGTTCATAAGCCTTATTAAACCGTTGGAGTTCGTTGGTAAATCTTTCCCGCTCGGCTTCCCCCTGTTTTCGTTCGGTAATATCGGCAATGGCAGCGATGGCATACGCAATGTTGCCTTTGTCATCAAAGATAGGAGCCCCCCTATTTTCTACCGGGATAATTTGACTGCCTTGATGGATTTCTATATTGTCAACGCTGGTACGTTCGCCTCGCTGCAAGGCTCGCACAATGGGCAAGTTTTCTGAAGGATAGAGTTGATTCGTACCAGCGAGATAAACTTGGTAAATTTTAGCGAATTGCTTGGTAGTCGCTTCTTTGACAACGCCTTTGCCAAGAATCTGCTGTGCGACTTGATTGATATAGTAGGGTTTACCATTGGCATCAAGTACACTCACCCCCACTGGTATGGCTTCAAGAAATTGTTTGAGTGTCCGCTCATTTTCTTGGGCTTCAGAATAAAGTTTGGCATTTTCAATAGAAATGGCGATTTGGGCCGATAATAAGTTAAGCACTTCTAATCTATCGGACGTAAACGCGCCTTTGATCAACGGGTTTTCCAAGTACAACAAACCAATCAGTTGCCCTTTACTCAGTAGTGGCGTACATAAAGCGGATTTAACTTGATGTGCGACAACATAAGGATCATCAGTAAATGGTTCTTCCCGGCTGGCATCATATAAAACCCGGCTTTTTTGGGTGTGAGCAACATAGTTGATGAGAGTAGGAGGTACGAGAAACTTAACGGAGGTTTGTTGGGTGACTGGAATCGATTGCAACACCGCCACTTTATCTTGCTCTATGGTTCCTTCCGCTTCAATCATCCATTGCCCCTTTTGCTCTAAAAGAAGAACACCTCGTTGTGCGCCGGCATTTTCGAGAACAATCTTCATAAAGCGCTCAAATAACCGTGACAATTCAATTTCAGCCGCAAGCATTTGTGAAGCTTTGAGGACGCTGGCAAAATCCAAGACACTTGACTGGGAAGTGTCTTCTGAGCTTTCCACTTGTGCGGTAAGCGTCTTTGTTTGGTCGGTTTCTGCGGAAATGGTAACGAAAAGTTTTGAATATTTTTCTTCTAAATCAGTCACTTTGGCAGAAGCCCCCCATGAGCTATAAGCATAGTGTGCTTCTTTCAGGTAGATAATGGCAAACTTTTCAGTTTGTTGTGTTAACCAAAGTTGCGTTGCCAATTCAGAGGCAAGTGCTTTATAACTCCAGTACCCCTGTTCTCCGGCTGCGGCAATGGCATCATCATAAAAGTGCATAGCCTCCATGGGGCTGTTTTCTATTTTGGCCTTTTCGGCTTTTAAAATCAGGTAGGGGGAATAGAAGTTAATTTTAATTTCACCCCGCTCCGACATCAATTTGTGTTCCACGATGCACTCGTTCAATATTTCCATATATTCTGGCTTTTCCGATTCTTGAGCCGAGCCATACAAAGCCGCACAAGTGATGCCAGCATACAAGTAGTAATCACTCCTAAAGCTGAAATCGACACCACCGAATGCTTCAATCCAAGTGGTACGATCACGTACCAATGGTAAAGCTTGTTCATAAAGGTTAAAAATACACAGCAGTTGTAATTTATACCTGATATAAACGGCCAAAAAAACCGGGGCTGATTTTTGAAAAGTATTGCAGTACTTCGCCTCAGTAAAGTTCTCGTAATTCAAGCCGGCTTTAGCCAAAGTATTGCCTTGTAAACTTTTACCAAACCCGGTAATCATTTCCGAGAGCAATGCCATTGGGACATTATTAATTTTCTTAAGGGATAACACTGCGCTTTGCGCTTCTTTTAACCCCTCTTCCACACTGGTGGGAAAAATATATCTCGGCAGTGTCGTCAGCACGTAACCGACAGAGACAAAATCCCCCACTTCAAGCCCCTGACGGTAGCCCTTATTCAAGTAATCTATGCCCGTGCTTAGAGGCTCTCTCAACGCACTCATGCAAGCATACAGGTGATAGATTTTGGACTGGATACTTGGATTGGGTAACTTTTCCTCATTCAATTGTAAGGCTAAGGAGGCAAATTGATAGGCACTGTCATAATCCCTATAATCATTACTCTGTACAATTGCAAAACATAAGTACCCAAAAGGCGTAAATGTGGATAGCCCGTATTCAATGGACATATTCAGCATTTTAATGGTAAAAAAAGCCAAAATATCCGGCGCACCTATAATGGTAATAGAGTCCAACGCAATAGCGATTATTTGTGAGCAGACTTTCATGTCTTCATTTTGCATAAGGGGTAAATCCCCCAAATCGTCAATTTCGCGGCTTGTCATGTTTTCTTGGTAAAGCGCGATTTCATCAGCCGTTGCCTGTTGTAGTGCCTCGTTTTGATCTAAGGTGGGCACATTCATGCCAAACATTCTCAATGCTTCTATGGTAGTCGCAACCGCTTGATAATATTGTCCTTGCGCCGACAGTTGGGCTAACTTGATCACATAAATGTTGGCCTTATCAAATTTGGAACGCGCTTTTTCTAAAGCAATGGCGAGGATCTGCTCGGAATTGTTAAATTTGCCGCACAGAAATTTACACTCGCCTTGTTCTTTGTGTGATTCAAAAGCCATTTCATAATGTTTGTCCCAAGCAGTCTCACCTAATAACTGGATACCTAATGCCAAGTAATCGGTAGCCGTTTGGTAAGCGGTGCCTTCTTTGGCTTTTTTCCCTGCCAACCAATTCAAACGGGCCAACAGTTCTTTCTCCGCTTCATCAGTAATCAGTGTGTAGCCACCATTCAATTGATTAACAATATCAAAAACCCGTTCCTCTAAGTCGTCTGTTAGCAAGGTATCTGCCCACAACAACCGGCCAATCTTTAAATGAAGCGCCGGTTTATCGGTCTCTGGTACCAAGGCCGAAGCCGCTTGTTGAATGCTGTCATGTTGAAACTTAAAGTAGGATTGAGCGGCCGGCGAGGTATGACTTTCCTCGTCTGAGGCCCCAACTAATTTATAATTGTCATTTAAAGAAGTTATCAACCCTTCAGCAACTGCTTGCCACAAGGCATCCAGTGTTGACTTGGGGGACTGATCATAAATAACAGCTAGGGTTTTTAAATTAAACTGATTGCCAACACTGGCTGCCAATGTTAAGACGGTTTGCGTTTCGGGTGGGAATTTTTGGATCTTGCTGACCATTAACTCGACCACATTGTTGGTCATTTCTTTCTGACCAATTTTTTCTAAATCCCACTGCCACCGTTGTTTTTTAAAATCAAAGAATAATAATGCCTCTTCGTATAATTCTTTTAAAAAGGCGGTGGTAAAAAACGCATTGCCCTGTGTCTTGTTGTAAACCAACTCTGCTAACGAGTGGGTTTGCTCCATGCTACAATGCAGCGCATCTGCAATCAGTGAATTAAGATGTTGAAAATAAAGCATTTTTAACTTTATGGTATTGATAACCACATGTTGCTTGCGAAGTCCTTCTAAAGTCCTCAGAAAGGGGTGCGCGCCATCCACTTCATTGTCCCGATACGCCCCAATCAGTAAAAAATAGTGAATGTCCGGGGCCGTCATCAAGATTTTCAACAGATTCAAAGAAGCCATATCGGCCCATTGCCAATTATCTATAAACATTACAATGGGATGCTCAGGTTGGCAAATGGTTTTAACAAAGTTTTGAAAAACCATATTGAAACGGTTTTGAGATTCTTGGGGCCCCACCTGAGCAACGGGAGGTTGTGTGCCTATCAGTAATTGCAGATTGGGAATAACATCTATTAATACTTGTCCATTAGAACCAACCGCAGCCAAAATTTGTTGTTTCCACACAGCCACCTGCTCATCATTTTCGCTCATCAGCATTTGACAAAATTCATTAAAGGCGTGCGTCAGAGCAAAGTACGGAATATTGCGACGGTGTTGATCGTATTTACCCGTTATAAAATAACCCTTTTGAGCCGTTATTGGCTTCTGGAGTTCATTGATCAAAGTTGATTTACCAACACCCGAATAGCCCGCCACTAATACCATTTCTATTTTGGGCAGGGAATTAAGGATTGGCTTTTTTTTGGCCTGTCCAATCACCCGTTCAAACGCACGCAATAAGGTTCGGACTTCTTTATCACGTCCATAGAGCTTTTGTGGGATCTGAAATTGACTGGAAAAATCATTTTGGCCTAGCTTGAAATTGGTATTTTGAATCTCATCGATGTGTGCCAGACAGTTTTCCAAATCCGCCTTCAAACCAAAGGCCGATTGATACCGGTATTCAACATTTTTCGCCAGCAACCTCATCACGATGTCGGAGACAATGGTTGGCACTTTGGGGTTGATTTCACAAACCGGCTGGGGTTCCTTAGCAAGATGACAATGGACTAATTCCAACGCATCTTCGGATTGAAAGGGCAAACCGCCCGTTAGCATTTCATAAAAAGTCACCCCCAAAGAATAAAAATCCGTCCGATAATCCAAAGCACAATTCATGCGCCCGGTTTGCTCCGGCGACATATAGGCGAGCGTCCCTTCCAACCCTTTGGGATGTTTAAGGGTGGGATTTTCCCGCGATAACCGCGTTGCAATGCTAAAATCTATGATTTTTAACTGGTTTGTCTCAAAATTGACAAGAACATTACTAGGGTTAATATCCTTGTGGATAATGTTGGCTGCATGAATTTCGCCTAAACTTTTAACGAGTTGGATGGCAAGGGATAAAAAGTTTGGCAATCCAATCCCCTCTATCCCCCCGTTTTCAAAGGGGACTGCCATTAGCTGCTTTAAGGATTTCCCACCAAAATCCTCTAAAATGATGACTAGCGTATTTTGGTAGTTTTCCAAACCATACACTTTAATAACACTGGTGAGGTTTAAACCGCTGATGATTTCATACTCTTGCCGATAATGGCTCAGTTTTGCCGGCGTGGGATAGTTTTCCTTAAGAACTTTAAAGATAACGGGCCGATTCTCTTCGTCTTTGAGTCCACGATAGACTAACGAGTTGGCACTTTCATAAATTTTATTAATGTGGCTAGGAATATTTATCATAGTGTTCCTTTTTGTACTTGGCACCGCCACCAATTGAACTTTTGGTAATTGGTTTCTAGGCTAACGTTTTTTGTGCACAAAAAACGTTAGCTTGGAAAAGGCATTTTTGCGCGCAAAAACTTTTGCCTCGAATTGGTAATTGGTTGATGCCTTGGTTTTTCATAAACAGGGTAAAGCATTTTGTTCAATATGCAAATAGTGTGCCTTACCTTTTTTAATTTGGCAAAATCTCTACCTGATTAATCAAGCACTTCAAGTAAACAGTTTGCAAATACCCGTAGTTTATCCAAATGATTTTCGATCACATCGATCATCACACCCAAATCCAATTCCTGATATTCATAAACCAATACATTACGAAACCCAACCATTGCTTGCAAATTTCCAGATAACTGAGGATCAATAACCTTGGCAACTGCCAGTAATTCAAAACTGTTTTTACTGTCTTGTGGCAGGCCCAATTTTTTGACTTTAATTGTATGGTTTGCCAAATCAATTGCTAATTGGCAAGCCCGTTGTAAATTCATGGCAATGGCATCTTGCTTTAAATAATCCGTATCAAAAGGCAAATCGCTTTTTTGAGCATAAAAATTCCGTATCTGTTGAATACAACGTTCAATGCTGATTTTCTTATTTAAGGCTACTTCATTAATCATAAGTTATAAAACCGCCCGGTTCTCAAACCGTCTGCCAAAATTTCGGCCCGTTCTTCATTCAATCTATGATAAAAAGACCATACTAGCATTTCAAATTCCTGTCGTGTGCTTTCATCCGTGCAATATAAGATTTTACCCGTATTAACGATTTCATGTTGAAATACGGTCGATACTCGGCGCAGATTGATTAAATCCGCCTCCCGGTGTAACGCTTTTTCTAATTGATCATGCAAACTTGTCAGGTACAAACTGCCGGCCTGCCTAGCTACCTTAGGCGGTAACAACAGGGCAATATCCACATCACTATTTGGCCAAGGATCGCCGCTGGCATAAGAACCAAATAGATAAACGACTTGCAATGTCGGGAAAGCAGCCTGACAGCATAGAACAATGAGCTGAGTATTTAGCATTGAAGTTGTGCTCCGATTGAATCATTGTTAGGAGAAGATTTAGTACAACGGATACACGAAAAAAACGGATAACTGATTTTACGCACAGTGCTTAAAATTGATGCGGAAACCGGTTGGTTTTCCGTGAACGATTTTTTAATGGCTCGCTTTAAAACGTTGCCAGCCCAGTTGCAAACCCCGCCCAGCCCCGCATTCGTTACGCTCAAGCTACGCTGGTTATTTTTCAAAGGTGATGATATCTTGGATTAATTCATCACAGACAGCGACGCTCTCAAGATAGTCTTGGCAGTCTATATCAAAATTATATCGGTATTCTTCAGCACAGACAGTAATGACGATTAAATCACTTCGATATTTGGATTTGTTGGTTTTAAATGCGGTAGCCTCAATCACTTCTTCTAATAGTTTATTGAGTTTAGGTGATTTGGAATAGGCACCAAACTGGCTTTTCGTCTCCAAAACGTGTTGAAAAAAAACATTCAACCATTTGTTGATAATGAAAACCGTGAATGGAACAATCTTTAATGTTGGTACTGTTTATAAGAAAAATCGCCACCGCATGTTCCCAAGCTTTACCGCCTAGATTTGTTACATTTTCAAAAGCGTTAAAAAGTGCTTGATACATCGTTTTCCTCGTTATCCTCTCCATTTTCAGAATTTGAGAATTGACATAATATTGAGTACAACGGATTCACGAAAAAAACGGATAAAATAGAAACACTCCCAAATCAATCCGTTTATTCCGCAAATCCGTTGTACTGGCACTGGGGTCGTTGAGTGGGAAAGCTTCAATTTCGAGGGCAACCACAAGGGATTGCCCCTACAATTAAAATTATTTAACTACGGATTATCCTTACAATTCAAGCGATTGTGTGTTGGATTGCCCTGACATTTACAATAAATATTGTAGGGGCAATCCTTTATGGTTGCCCTTCATTTGAATCAATCCCATTCAACGACCCCAGTGCAGTTGTACTCTGATTGATTGAATAATTGTCTGAATCAGAATTAACAAAAAAACCAAACACTGCAAAAAAATTGCAGACTTTAAAAGCACAAGTTGACTAAAATGAGCTCATCAGATGAGCATTTTTTAATACCTGTTCTAATAACGCTAATTGCCGATTATTCAGTTTTCCGACTATTCTGCTATTCCCAAGGAGCTGTTCCGCTTCTTGAAGCGTGAAGTGTTTTTGCGCCAAATAGTGATGAAATTGCGCCATAGCTGTTTCAATCACGGAAAGTTGATGAATAATAAAACGGGTTAGTTCATTATCATCCGTTAAAGTTGCGGTATCAGGTGTATCAATACGCTTATGGGGACTACACCATCCGGTGAGAAAATCCATCACATCTAATACAACCTCTTCATAGTCTTCGTCCATCGTTGTTTCACGGAAAGACTCAAATTCGGCTATAATACTCTCCTTCGAGTATCCTTTACCCAGCAAATCTTTAACGATGGGTTCCAATTTTTCTATTGGGCTCGTTTTTTGTAAAGCTTCTGTTAACAAAGATAGTTCATTGCTCATTTTTGATGACCTGTCAAAGCCCACTCATGTAGAGTTGCTGCTATAGCCTGTTGATATTGTTCAAACGGCATTTCTGTTATCGGTTCAATGAATCCATGCTTATTGGGTTGAAGCGGATCGGGCCTATATTGAAGTTGAAAAGCACTTAAACACACAACGTTTATTTTCCATATCGGGTCCTTACCCGTTCCACCAAACGCAGCCGGACGACGGTGAGTTGGAAGATTATAGGGTGGTGGCGGACTAACAGACATACCGCCAGTATTTGGTTTCACTTTACCCGAAATAACTAAAATATCAATATCAGATCTAATTCCTAAAGTTCTAGCTGTTGCACCCACTACCGGTAAACCGTTATCACTTATTTTCATTGAACGATATAATAAATAATTAGCCATTATAAAAAAAAATTGAATCAATTGTCTGAATCAGAATTGAAAGACATTTAAGAATTGACATAATATTGAGTACAGCGGATTCACGAAAAAAACGGATAAACCTAATCCATCCCCCCCTGATAAATAGTGAACCAGGTATTATCAGGTATTTTGAGTAGGGTGGGCAAGGTGTTTTTCTTGCCCATCTTTATTGGCCAGTGGTGGGCTGCAAAAACACGCTGCCCACCCTACATGGTTCAAAATCCCTTAAAATTCCTGATTCGGTACTTACCCCCTGATACTATCCGGCAATGAAGCGTATCCGTTGTACTCTGATTGAATAATTGTCTGAATCCGGATTGACAATATTTTAGGATTAACCGGAGAAACCTTAAAACCGAAAAATATTGAAAATCCATAAAATCCTGATTCATACTGAATTGTTCACCGCAAAGTGGAATACCGAACCGAGTTGGCTCTAGCAATGCTTCGCTGCTTCGCTTGCAAAATAGGGTGTTCATATCTCAAACACTTTCAATACTTCATCCCCATAATGGTTAATGACTTTCACCGCGATTTTACCGGTTGCCGGTTTATCAAAGGGGCGGCTCTTGGTGCTGTAAATTTCTGACCAAGCGGCTTCGTCGATTTCGGCTTTTAAGACGCTTTTGAGCTTTTTGTATGGATCGCCCGCCCCAGTAAAATACACATGCCTCACGAAAAAACTTTCGCTGTCGTAATTAGTGTCAATAAACCAGCACGCGATATCATCGGTTGAATGGGATTTTACGATGCCTTTAGTGGGATCGTAAATGTCCACCCCTAATATTTCAATTTGATATTGCCCATTTGGCAACGGTTTGAGTTTGCCGGTTTCAGCATCAACGGGTTGAATATCCGGTTCACCAAATACCATGAATAAGTTACCGCAGCCGGTTTTCTTGAGTAAGTCTTCACCCATCGTTAAATCGGGATTCATTTTGGTCAATAAGACGACTAATTTTTTGCCATAATGTTTGGCTTCTTCTGATACGTGCGGATCGAAAGCAAAACCACAGATGATAAGAACATCGAAATCTTTAATCGCCTCTTTAGTCGCTTCTTTGATGTGTAGCGGGAAGACGGTGCCATGTTCGGGACCAATGAAAACGGCGACTTGTTTGGTTTCACCTTGTTTATCGGTATATTCGCCGATCGCATGTATCCAATTACCGGCGTAAGGTTCTAAACGATCAAATGCTAAGCGTTCATTTTTAACGGTGTTTTCTACGCCGGACTGTTTCAGATTGTCCAAAATCAGGGTTTCAAAGGAATCGGCCTTGACTGGGGGCTGCATTTGCGCTTTGATTTCATCAACGCTGGCATCGGTGGTGAGCATTCTATGGGGGGAAAGGCTTTCCACCGTAAACGGGCCGGTAACTCGCAGCCGCTTTTTATCTTCATGCGGTTGATCATAAAGGGTTTCGGTGTCTGAATGCTTGGTAATGGAGCCATCAATCTCTTGTTGCCGTTGCTGTTTTAAATCCCACCATTGCGCCAGTATGTCTTTAGCCTTTTTAGTCCACGCCTTTTCAGGTTCCCTCGGGATTTCCCATTCTTGCCACTCTTGTTTGAGTAACGCATTCAACTGGGTTTGTATCGGTGCCAGTTTTTCTTGCCATTTGGCATGAAGGGTGTCTATTTTCTTATTATTAGCAATGGCTTTGAGGGTGACATGGGGAACGGTTTTATAGACGAAGCCTTGTTTAATGCCCACCTTTGAGTCTTTGAGCCGATAGTAAGGAAATTTAGCCGTCATTAAACGAGTACGGGCAAGGGCTAACGCAACCCGTGAGGTGTCGCAAGTTATCCAACGACGGCCCCATTGTTCGGCAACGTAGGCGGTAGTGCCAGAACCGCAGGTGGGATCAAGTATCAAGTCGCCGGGATCGGTTGTCATTAGGAGGCAGCGTTGGATTACTTTTGTGGATGTCTGAACAACGTAATCTTTATTTTGTTCGGAAGATTGTTGATTCCAAGTGTTGTCTAGTTGTGTGTATTCAAAATCAGTCTCGTATCGGATAAACTTTAGAGTTCCTGTCTTGGTATCGGTTTTCCCAGCTTGATATAGGCGTTCTGATGTTGCAAGTCTATTCATGCTTTCTTCAGGAACCCGCCAACCGTTTTGGGGATTATAGTAAGTTTGTCTAAATTCAAATGGATAGATTGCTTGTACTGCACTTGATTGAAGTTGATGATGGGATATGCCATCAGTTATTTCTTTGGGTATAAACAATTCTCTAAATTTGTGTGTTTCTTGGTTTTTTGTGTACCAAAGAACGTAATCAAAAACGTTATTTAACCCTTTTGTCGGTTTTGTCATTGCGGTTCTAAAATTGATTTGACTCACAAAATTCTCCGCTCCAAACACTTCATCCAACAACTCCCTTACATGATGCACATTCTCATCGCCAATCTGCACAAACACGCTAGCCGATTCCGTCAGCAATTCCCTAGCCACCACCAGCCTATCCCGCAAATAAGCCAAATAAGAATGGATCCCCAATTCCCAAGTATCCCGAAACGCTCTAATCTGCTCCGGTTGTCTCGTCATATCCTCCGCCTTGCCATCCTTCACATCACGTTTACGAGTGCTAACCTGCCAATTGCTCCCAAACTTAATCCCATACGGAGGATCAAGATAAATCATCTGCACTTGCCCCTTTAGCCCTTCTTTTTCGGCAAGCGAAGCCATGATTTGTAAGGAATCCCCTAAAATAATCCGGTTCTGCCACTTTTGCTGGTGCTGATAAAACTCAATCAACTGATCAAAATCAAGTCCATTGAAATCATGACCAAACAAATCAAAAGTCGCGGGTTTATCTTGTTTAGCATACCGCTTAATATCTTGAATAATAGCTTGCGGGTGGACTTTTTCCTGAATATAAACAGGCACCACCGGCACATCTAAATCATGGCTATCCTGTTCATCTTTACCCCGCCAAACCAATTGGGGATCCAAATCAGGATTACGCGGGTAGTGTTTCATTTTCGGCTCTTGTTCATCATCCGCGACAAAGTCCCGCAATTCCTTCGTAGGAATATTGGTGCGGGACTCGTCAGCGTGTTTGATGCTGTCGATTGGGATGGGTTTGGGTTCTGGTTTTTTTCTGGGCATTTTTTGAAGGCTAATTATATTAAGTAGAGGAGTCCAAACTTTAGTTTGGCAAATCCAAGCTAAAGCTTGGACTCCTGCCAAAATAATAACTCATTGAGCGTATTGACAATTAAACTTCTATCCGATTCTTTTAAACAGGCTTTGCACCATTGATTGGCAAGAATTTCCCAGACACTGGTTGCACTTCGTAGGATTTTATCTCCAACTTTTTCATTCCATTTATGATGATCGGGCTCAAGCATTGCTTCTTCTAAATAAGTAAATAAACGCCCGGCACCAATGCCAAAACGCTCAGATAGATTAGGCCAATTAGCTTCTTTTAAATCGTTATAAACCACAAATTCAGGTGCTTCTTTTCCGGGTAAAGAGAGACATCCCTCGCCACCTTCTTTATCGCCGTCCAAAATGCCAAAAGACTTTT
>QNER01000106.1 GCA_003646175.1 Candidatus Parabeggiatoa sp. nov. 1 | reverse complement strand
TGAACCAGACCAATTACCCCTATTGCAACATGCGTTGATGCGGATGTGGGATCAGGCCCGTCCACAGGGTTTAGAGCAACTTCATTATGATTTAGAGAAAATAGCCAATATGCCTTTGCAGGGAAGAATTCTGACCTTAGCACATTATCAAATTGGCGAACTGAAAAATGCGTTATCTCAACATGCTGAGGAAGCCTACAAAGAACTTCAACAACTGGCAGAACCGGCCAAACCTCAAAAAAGAATTGAAATACAAAAAATGGCTGAAATCTTGTTTCGCCGTATCTGCGAACGCGACCCAACTCGCCGCGATACACGCAGTCCAGTCAAATTAGAGGAGGTCGCAAAACTGGTTGAGAAACGGATAAAACTAGCTAATGGTATACCGTCATGGCAACAAATCATTCCAGTGGTGGATGTGTTTCGTCAAACCGGCCGTTATTTTTTAACGCCGCCACTCCCGATTCAGTTAAAACCGGATAGCATAATAGATATCAGTCATGAAAGTCT
The DNA here is from genome assembly GCA_003646175.1 of Candidatus Parabeggiatoa sp. nov. 1. GTDB lineage: Bacteria > Pseudomonadota > Gammaproteobacteria > Beggiatoales > Beggiatoaceae > Parabeggiatoa. The sequence goes on along the minus strand of QNER01000106.1, from coordinate 12,594 downwards.
GATTCATCATTGGCAACGTTTAAAAGAATGGACCGAACTAGAAGCAAAATCTGTGGAGATTTATCGCCGTTTAGAAGACAGTGCTCGTCTTTGGGCACAAAACCAAGCTGCGTTATGGCAATCGCCAGACTTGGCAATTGCTTTAGCATGGCGCAATGAAGAACAACCTAGCGCGGAATGGGCGAATCGTTATGGGGTAGATTTTGATCTCGCCATGAGGTTTTTAAAGAAAAGTGAGCAAGCACAACAGCGACAAGAACAAGAAAAGGAAATAAAGCGACAAGAAGCATTAAAACGAGTACGCAAGCAAAAAAATTGGGCAATAACAATCACTGGGCTAATTGTGGCGATAGTGCTTGCCGCAGTGGGCTATTTCTACACAAGCAATTAGTACAACAGGTTGATGTAGTACAGCGGATTGACGGAATTAACGGATTTTATCAGGAGTACAAGGCGTACCTTGTACTATTTATTATAACTACAAGGATTGCTTATAAGAAAGGATAACCCAAGTTGCCACCTATAACACCATGATTTTAAATCAACAAATAAACCCATTACGTCAGCGAGGCTTCTAGTGAACAAAAAACCGATAATAATAAAATCAATACAATAACTTAACGATAGGTAGCAACTTGGGTTAAAGGTAGGCTGTTGATAAAGAGCTTTCTGATGCCCAAAATTGGAGGACTGTTTTTATTCCCAAGATTCTTGTAGGGTGGGTAAGCGGGCGGCACGATATCTGTTATTATCTACATTCTTCCCGCCCGCTTGCCCACCAGATAAAAATATTTATAAACAAACAATATAATATGTATATATGATTGGTGGGCAAGCGGGCGGTGAGATCCTAACCAATAACAGATATCGTGCTGCCCGCTTACCCACCCTACAAGATATTGGGAATAAAAATAGACAACCTCTTTTTCTTTTTTTAAAGCTCTTTATCAACAGCCTAGGTTAAAGGATAAAAGATAAAAATCGGAGCCTAACCACAATCTAATCCTTTCTTATAAGCAATCCTTGTAGTTATTAGTTATAATTGTTGCACTCGATTTTGACAATCCGTTTATTCCGTCAATTTGTTGCACTCGATAACTTTAATTAATATCACACAGACACCATCACCATGACAACCATTCTCAACTACACAAACTGCGAAAAAATTTTTGAAAGTGCCAACACCTCCATTTATCGTGGAAAAAACAAGGATAATCAACCAATTATCCTAAAAATGCTGAGAGAAGATTATCCAACGCCCGAAAAACTGACTCACTATCGGCAAGAATACGAAATCACCCGCAAAAATATTGAAGGTGTCATCAACACCTATAGCTTGGAAAAATACCAAAATACCTTGGTCATGATTTTAGAAGATTTTGGTGGCGAATCCTTAGAGCAGCTCATAGACAAGTCAATTCCCCCATTTTCCCAAGAAGGGGGAATTTCGATTTCAGCATTTCTGCCCCTTGCCATCCAAATCACGGATATTTTTGGTAAAATTCACGCGGCCGATGTCATCCACAAAGACATTAACCCTAGCAACATTGTTTACAACCCCACGACTGGGCAATTAAAAATCATTGATTTTGGGATAGCGACGGTTTTACCGCGTGAAAACCCCACCCTGAAAAATCCCAATCAATTAGAAGGGACGCTGACTTACCTATCGCCGGAGCAAACCGGACGCATGAACCGTGCGCTTGACTATCGCACCGATTTCTATAGCTTGGGTGTCACTTTTTACCAGTTACTCACCCAACATTTGCCCTTTGACAATCAAGACACGATGGAATTAGTCCATTGCCACCTTGCTAAGGAACCCAAGTCGCCCCATGACTTAAATCCCAACATCCCCAAAGTGATTTCAAACATCATACTAAAATTACTCGCAAAAACGGCCGAATCCCGCTACCAAAGCACCTACTGCCTAAAAGCCGACTTACAGGAGTGCAAGGCGAACCTTGCACGAAAGTTCTTTACTTTGGGGCAACAAGATTTCTCCGACAGACTGCAACTGCCGCAAAAACTATACGGGCGAGAACACCAAATAAAAACTTTACTAGCGGCTTTTGACAGAACCTGTCAACGGCAAACCGAAATGATGCTAGTCGCTGGCTTTTCCGGCATTGGTAAATCCTCATTAGTACAAGAAATTTACCAACCCATTACCAAAAAGCGCGGCTATTTCATCTCTGGCAAATTTGACCAATTGCAACGCAATGTTCCATACGCAGCTTTCGTGAATGCGTTTGCGGACTTGGTGCAACAACTCCTCACCGAAAACAAGGCGCAACTCACTGAATGGAAAGATAAAATATTAAAGGCAGTTGAGTCCAACGGACAAATTATTATTGAACTCATTCCTAAAGTGGAATTAATTATAAGCAAACAACCCAAAGTAGAAGACTTGCCAGCCAAGGAATCACAAAATCGCTTTCATCGGGTATTCCAGAATTTCATTAAAGTCTTTACCCAACCAAAACATCCATTAGTAATATTTTTGGATGATTTACAGTGGGTGGATAGTGCCAGTTTGAAATTGATGCAATTATTGATGGAATCGTCGGATATCCAAGCGCTATTTTTAATTGGAGCTTATCGAGATAACGAAATCGATGCAGCCCATTCATTGTTTTTGACGTTAGAGAAAATTAAAAAAGCCAAAGCCGTTGTCAATGAGATTTCGCTACGGCCTTTGAAATTGCCACATGTCAAACAACTGATTGCCGACGCGCTGCACTGTGATTTAGGAAATGCATACGAATTAGCCGAATTAGTTTACACAAAAACTGGTGGCAACCCTTTATTTATCAATGATTTTTTGAAATCACTGTATGATGAAAAACTCTTAAATTTAAATGTTCAGCAAGGGCATTGGCAATGGAATTTACAGCAAATTCAAGCCCGTGGCTTTACCGAAAATGTGGTGGATTTGATGGTGGATAATATCCAAAAATTGTCCGTCAATACCCAACAAGCGTTAAAACTCGCAGCCTGTATTGGTAATCAATTTGATATCACCACATTAGCCACCGTTTTAAACCAAACAGCTCAACAGACAGCGGCCGATTTGCGAGAATCTTGACAACGAGATAGCAACTTGGATTAAAAGATGATAAAAACGGAGCCTAACCACAATCCAATCCTTTCTTATAAGCAATCTTTGTAGTTATAATTATTGTACTCGACATCATTAAGCTGAAAAAAAGATGAGAATTTCATTTGGTTTCAAAATAGGGTTAGTTTTTTTGCTGTTGGCAGTGTGCATAACAACTTTTAGTGTTTTTCTGTTTTACTCCATGACAGAAGACATTGTTCGTTTCCAAATCACCAGTCGTTTATCTGACATCGGGCGCACTGGGGCATTTTTGTTTGACAAGGAAAAGCGAGAGATCATAAAACGACTTACTAAGTCCATTGAAAAAGATGCTTTACCCATCACCCAAGAGATGAAAAATTTACCTAAGGGGGAAAGCATGGAAGGGTTACCCTCTGATGTAGCTGCAACTTACATGATGTCTACTGATTTTCAAACCTTAGTGCAGACACTCAGGCAAATTAAAGCAGGCAGTCGTCGGGAAGTTACTCCATTAAGGCAATTAGAACGTTTGTCACCCAATCCCAATGACCCCTATTCGGTGAAGTATGCCTTTTTACTTGTCCAATTACCCCAATTTGCCCCGTTTAATTTGTTGAGTTTTCTAGTTGATTCAGATTATGAGGAACCCAGTAAGGAAACCCCTATTGGCACATTATATCGCCCTTACTATGAAAAATTCCCAATTTATCAAAGAATTGAAGTCAGCGAGTACTTCGCCGAACCCGCGCTTCAAAGAAAAGTTGAAACCAATGATTTTGACATCACAGATCAATGGGGAAGATGGATTGCCGCGCTTATTCCGATCAAAGATGCAGATGGACGGATGATTGCTGTTTTAGGTCTGGATTATGATGCAACCAGTGAAGTGAATCAATTACGGGCTTAGAAATTGCCGGCTTTATGGAACCCGCCGAAGAGGTAGGCGGTGACTACTACGATGTGCTTCAACACAATGGGCGCATCCTCTTTGGTATCGGTGACGTGACTAATCACGGACTCGAAAGCGGTGCATTGGCACTAATGACACAAGCGGCCGTGCGAACCTTACTGGAAAATGAAGAGAAGGATGCGGTAAAATTCCTCAATAGTATCAATGGCATGATTTACAAAAATGTCAGGGAGCGGATGAAAAAAAATAAAAATCTCACCTTATCCTTATTGGAATACCAACCTCGTTCTCAAGGAGAAACCGGGGGCGTTTTACGAGTGAGCGGACAACATGAAGAAATGATTGTCGTGCGTCAGGGTCATTTGGAATTGATAGACACAAGTGATTTAGGTGTTCTGGTGGGATTCCAAAATGATATTAGCGAGCATGTGACTCAAACGGAGGTTGCGTTAAATGCTGGAGACGTGGTGGTATTGTACACGGATGGCATTACTGAGGCCGCCGTTAATCCAAAAAACGAAGAATACGGCATCGAGCGGCTTTGTGAAACTGTTAAACAACATTGGCAACAACCGGCCCAAAGCATCAGGCATAAGATTATTGATGAAGTGCGGCAGTACACTGGTCAACAGACGGTTTCTGATGACATGACGTTATTGGTATTAAAGCAGAAATAGATCACATTAAGAGGATGGAAAACATGACACATATATTTGGGGACTTTAAGGACTGCCCACCCAACACGCAGGAATATTTTATGTTTGGTTTTTCGCCCCATTCTAAAATTTCCTTCAAGGAATTATGGGAAACCAACGGATTGTTAGCGGATTTTTTCACCAACTACTTGACCATTTTCTACCGTGATCGTGATACTCAGGCACTCAAAGAAGATGTGAGTTTTATTGCCAATGAATTGTTGGAAAATGCGCGGAAGTTCAACGACCAAACCGCTAAAGACCCTATTAAGGTTCAATTCCAGTTATATAATGACCGCTTGATATTATGTGTCATGAACAGCGTTCCTACAAAAAATGTTGATGGATTTCAATCGTTTCTACCGGAATTGCTGCGTTCCAATCCACACGAGTTGTTTCGTCGTCAGATAGAACAGGGCAAAAAAGCGGGTAGCACGAAAGCTTCCAAGTTAGGTTTGCAGACGATTATTAAAGACTATGAGGAAGCGACACTGGGCTGGAAATTTGATAAAGTTAAACAATCGCCAGAAAAGATTGTTGTGACGACAATGGTGCAGTTGGCAATTGGATAAGGAGAAGCCATGGGAAACATTATTAGTGAGAAGTATAGTGTGATATACAATACAAAAACGGCTACCATTCATTGTCAAGGTACAATGCAGTTGACAGACGAGGAATATGAACCCATCACACAATTTTTGGATGAAGTAGTAGCACTTGAACTATCGCGTATTACGCTTAACATACAGAAACTCGAAAAACTCAATAGTTCAGGTATTGCTATGTTAGGCATGTTTTTGTCCACAGTGAGTGACAACCAAACAGTCGAGTTGGTTTCGCAATTCTCTAAAAAAAATTGGCAGACAAAATTAGGAAAGACTTTTCAAAAAATGATGCCCACGTTACAGATTGAATGGGAATAATCCGTTTTCTCGTTGGTATTGATCGGCAAAGTACCAGATCAACTCTCATCAATCCCTCGCGATAACTGCAAATATTATATTATATCTATATGCAGGACAAAAACGTGTTCAAGTCGTGATGCTATCGCTTTTTTTGGCGATAGTATCACTCAAAAAATCTATGTACAGAACAAAAATTGTAATCGTTTGATTTTAAAGTATTTCGTGATGCTATCGTTTTTTTGGTGACGTATGTATCACTTTTGCACTTTTGCGGTATCAACCTTCTCTATATGCCAAAATCCTTAATAGACTTGTCCGTCAATTTTAGCTTAGCGAATAAAAACCAACCGTTAAATTCACAAACCCTTATTTAGTCAAAAATATCATTGTAATAACCAGTGTTATTGTTTTAGTGATACATACGCCACAAAAAAGCGATAGCATCACGGCTTGAACACTTTTTTGTCCTGTACATAGTCAAAAAATTTAATAATAGAGTTGTCCGAAAATAAGGGTTTTATGAATTTAACTATTTGTTTTGGATAAGTCTATTTTTGACGTTAAGTTTTGCACACAACCCAAATGAAGACTGTCAATTCCAAAGCCGAGTTCGACGTTCAAAAAAAGAAGCGACAGCATCACTGAACACTTATAAAATCAATTGGTTATAATTTTTGTCCTGTACATACATATTATATATAAAAAGGGATTTATATATTAATACCTTCGCCACAAGTTGAGTATTAAATAAGGTTATTATGATAACTCGTTGAAGTTGAGAGAATTACGAAAAATCATCGCTAACAGCCGAAAGGAATTAGGTCAAATTTATCACCGTCTTGGAACCGTTATTGAAGATTTGGTCGCACCAAGCTTACCCCGTATTTTAGGGTTTGCTTGGAAAATGTTTTAAATCAGAGTTCAAAAACCGGCTCACTAAAGTTTGGACTCCTGCCAAAATAAATACTGTTGTAGGGTGGGCAAGGGCTTTTTCTTGCCCACCATCTATAGAACGAATGAGTGTGACCTCAATTTGATGTCACGTTTTTTGGTAGGTGGGCAAGGGCCGTATCGATCCCACCATCTTCGGCCGTTTGGTGGGCAACCAAAAGACGTTGGGTGGTTACATTAGTATTATCTACATCAAACGAAGGTCACACTCAAACGAATGAATAATCGATAACTGTAACTGACAACTGACAACTGACAACTGAAAATGCCAAAACATCTAAGTACGCTCGCCATTTTAAGCTTATTAATAAGCAACCTGTTTGTGTCCGCAGCGGCAGCCGAAACACAAACACTTGATTACATTGTCGCCATCGTGAATGATGATGTCATTGTTAATACCGCCTTGCAACAAGAACTTCGCCTGGTTTTGGAAAAATGGCAAGAAAAACCCGAACGTTTGCCACCACGCCAACACTTGGAAAAACAAGTCTTGGAACGCATGATTATGACCACTTTGCAACTGCAAATGGCAAAACGCATGGGCATGAAAGTGGAAGACAGCCAATTAAACGAAACGTTACGTCGGCTGGCCGCGCAGGAAAAAATGGATTTGAGTGACTATCGTGCTCAAATTGAAAACAAGGGTTACAGTTATAAGTATTGGCGGGAAGAACTCCGTCACGAGATAATTATCAATCGGTTAAAGCAACGGCTAGTGGTTAGTCGCGCTACTATCACCGACCGTGAAGTTGATAATTTTCTAGCAAACCAAGTCAAACAAGGCACGGTGGGCAAAGAGTATCACATTTGGCATATTTTAATAGCCATGCCAGAAGCCCCAACAGCAGAAGACATTGCTACCAAACAGCAAAAAGCGAATAACGTGTTCGCAAAACTGAAACAGGGTGCCGATTTTAAGACAACGGCTGTTGCCGTCTCAGAGGGTCGCCAAGCCATTCAAGGTGGCGATTTGGGTTGGCTTAAAGCGGGTAATATACCTACATTATTTGAAAGTATTGTCAACAACATCACTGTTGGTGAGATCAAAGGGCCTCTCCGTGATGCCAGTGGCTTTCATATTATCAAACTGGTTGATAAGCGCGGTGGTGAAAGCATTATTACCCAAACCAATGTGCGGCATATTTTAATTAAAACCAATGACTTGGTATCAGATTTTGATGCACAAAACCACTTAGAAGAACTCAAATCTCGTATTGAACAAGGCGACGATTTTATTGAATTGGCGCGTGCTAATTCAGAGGACGCTGGTTCCGCAGCCAACGGTGGATCGCTTGGATGGATTAACCCAAATGATTTTGTGCCTGAATTTGAAGATGTGATGAATAGTTTATCTGAAAACCAAGTCAGTAAGGCCTTTAAATCGCGTTTTGGTTGGCATATTGTCCAAGTGTTAGGACGCCGCCAGCATGAAAACACGGAACAAGCTTGGCGTACTCAAGCCACTCAACAAATTCGTCAACGCAAAATTGAAGATTTAGAGCAAGCTTGGCGACGACAATTGCGCGAAGAAGGCTATATCGAATACCGGAATGGGGATTTTGCGAATGACGCTGAGTCCACGGGATTTCGGTAATAAATTGGGGAATGGTCCGGAAATCAACGAATTCAAGCCACGAGTACAACTAAGGCAACTCCAAAGAATTGAAGTGTTAAGGGCAACCATAAAGGATTGCCCCTACGTTGATTCTTGTAGGGGCAATCCCTTGTGGCTGCCCCCAACTGGTATATTATTAAGCAGTTGCCTAAACTGATAGGTGGTAAGATGAAAGTACTGAACCACAAATAAACAGGTATTTTAATTAACTTACTTAACTTCTTTCAGCCCTTTGATAAAGGGGTTGGGGGGGGATTTAAAAAACCGGAAAACTTATGCTTCGGTACTTACTTTATTATAATTTTTTTAATATATACTCGATGCTCAAGTTTTTTACTATCGCCATGAGCTAAACCTCATGGCTCAAAGCTCAAGTACCCTAAAGGGTACTAACCTACGCACGATGCTTTGATAGCAAACTTGAGCCTTCCGGCTGGTGGAAGTGAGTCTGCTTTAGCATTTTTTCGCTTTTACTTAAGGATTTATCCCCAGGCTTGATCATCAAGTATATACAATCCTTACACTCAATGAACACGTTTTTTCTAAAGCCAAACAATAACAGCAAGGATTGATAACTACAAGGATATATAAAAAAGGATTTAAAACCCTAACTACAAGGATTGTATATAAAAAAGGATTTAAACTATGACCACGATCCAATCCCTTCTTATATACAATCCTTGTAGTTAACGGTTTTAATCCCTTGTTATATATAATCAATCCTTAGTAGTTGTTATTGTCAGACTAAAAACTTGAACATCGAGTTACAGTTATTAAAGAATCAATGTCAACCATTCTACCCCATATTGCGATAACCCCCGGCGAACCAGCCGGTGTTGGGCCAGATATTATTTTACAATTAGCCCAACAACCCATCTCGGCCCAACTGGTGGTTTTGGCTGATCCTGACTTATTACAACAACGGGCAGCACAGTTAGGATTATCTATTCAACTTCAAGTAGAAACCCAACATACGCCTCGCCCCCATCAACCCGGTCATTTGGATGTGATACCCATTCCTTTGTCACAGCCCGTGACGTGTGGGCAGTTAAATCCGGCCAATGCACAGTATGTGCGGGAAACATTGCGGCAAGCTTGTCAAGGATGTGTAGATGGCCATTTTGACGCATTAGTCACCGGCCCCGTACATAAAGGCGTTATCAATAAAGCTGGTTTCAAGTTTAGTGGGCATACCGAATTTTTGGCAGCGCAAACGGGTACCAAACAAGTGGTCATGATGTTAGCAACGCCCGACTTGCGAGTGGCTTTAGTCACTACCCATTTACCGTTGTCACAAATCAGTGCCGCAATCACGCCCGCACGTTTAGAAACAATCATACGGATTTTACATCTTGATTTACAAACAAAATTTGGTTTAATGGCACCACATATTTTAGTTTGCGGCTTAAACCCTCATGCCGGCGAAGGCGGCCATTTAGGCCGAGAGGAAATCCTCACCATAATTCCTACCCTAAACAAGCTGCGTGCAGAAGGAATGCACCTCACCGGGCCGGTGTCGGCCGATACCGCCTTTACGCCTACCTCATTATCTGGCGTAGATGTAGTCTTAGCGATGTACCATGATCAAGGTTTACCAGTACTCAAACAATATGGTTTTGGGAAAGCGGTGAATATCACCTTAGGGTTGCCTATCATACGCACTTCCGTCGATCATGGCACCGCATTAGAATTAGCCGGAACCGGACGCGCTTCTAGCAGCAGTTTATATCATGCCGTACAAATGGCATTGGAAATGGTATAGATTTTCGGCGAAGCATAAATTTTCAGGTATTTTAATAGAGGGGCAACCATAAAGGATTGCCCCTACCTGAATTTGTGATTGAAATGTAGGGGCAATCCCTTGTGGTTGCCCTTTCTACTTCGGCAAAATACCAGAAAATTTATGACTCATTACTTATTTATATTAAAAACCTATAGTTTTTCAGATATAAACCTTCAAGGTTTTGGAAACCTTGAAGGTTTTTTCCTACGTTCGCCTTAATAAAATCAATCCGTCAAATCCGGAAAGAAGTTGTACTTCCAGTATATTCGTGCAAGGTACGCCTTGCACTCCTAGTCAACGTGCAAGGTACGCCTTGCACTCCCATTCTTGGGGGTTCTTTCATGCTGAATGTCATTAAATTGTTGATATTATTTAATTTAGTATTTTTCATTTTGACCAATTGTACTTATCGAACGGCCTTCGGTAGCTGTGCCTACCGTGCCAAAACCGGTGAATGTTATCAAGAAGTTACCCAAGATGCTGACATCAAGATAACCAGCTATACTGCGGCCGATAATCTCATACGTTATGCGCCTCCCGCACAATCGAAAAAATATCGTTTACTGGTCACTAGCATTGCTGACATTGATAACTTGGAAGATAGCACATCTTTAGGCCGACTGATTGGTGAGCAACTATCGGCCCGTTTTGCTCAACAAGACTATGCGGTGATAGAAGCCAAATTGCAGCGCAATTTGAGAAAGATACCACGCACAGGTGAATTTACGTTATCACGCCAAGAGCGTGACATGGGAAAGGCACAATTTGCGGATAGGGTTGTTGCCGGGACTTACGCCGTTGGCAAAGATAAGGTATATGTCACCTTAAAAATGCTCAACTACAGAAACGGGGAAGTGATGTCTTCTTATGCATACAGTTTGCCCATAGGCCCGAATACCGCAGCGTTGTTACAAAAATCCTTTTGGTGGTAATTATTTGATACGCTGTTGTTTTATTCATTGAATCGTCAAGAGAATATTTTCCCGCTATTCAGCAATTTTTCCCCAAGTTCCACCCACATCGTTATACATAAGTATTTAAGCATTTGATTTAAAACGTTTTTTTTGTAGGGTGGGCAAGAAAAAGACCTTGCCCACCCTACAAATTGGATTTAAAGTTTTATAACATTATAAATGAATAATAATGTAGGGTGGGTAACGTCTTTTTGTTGCCCACCATCGTCGAGTTGGTTTGGTGGGCAACAAAAAACCAAGCCCACCCTACAGAAAAACCTTTGACGAAATGATGCACCAATATAGATGTAGGGTGGGCAATGTCCTTTTATTGCCCACCTCAAAGAGTTGGTGGGCAACAAAAAGACGTTGCCTGCCCCCTACAAAAAAACCAATGCGCCCCTTTGGAGCGATCCCCTTTCCCCTCTCCCCTTCAAAAACAGTCCTCAGAAATTATTTTTACGTCATCATCAGACAGATAGAACGATGAAACGGGCACACCTGATTTTTCGCAGCGCAACGGTTCAACCTGTTTGGAAAAAGGATTCCAAATCACGGTTACCGGGCGCCGCTGTTTTTTCCTGATGAATTCACATTGAATGTGTACTGTCGGCAGTTGCACGATTAAAGCACTATGCAGTTCTGCTTCCACATTGAGTGCATATCGTTCCCTAATATCCGTTAGTTTGCGCTTTGACTCCAGTTTGGTGGCATCAATACGATCAAGTTCGCGCTGCTTGTCCTCACCTTGTAGCTTTTTCGTGCCAATATTTTCTTTAATCTCTTGGACAATAATGCCGTAATAAGAAGTCAATCTGTCTTCATCGCGCTGTTGCTTGCGACGCAAACTTTTGCGCCATTTTTCAATATTGGTTTCAATTAAAGTCTGAGAAACTCTTTTTATAAGAGCCGACAAAGTATCAAATGGCAAAGTAGGTTCAGGATTTTCTTCAAGCACAGTCATTCGATCTGATTTCCACAATAAGGCATCACCAATATCTATCGGCGCAACACCTGTCAGTGCATTGATAAAAAAAGAAACCATACCCAAGCGGTTTTCATCTGCTTGCCCAATATAAGCCACATTACAAAGCCAATAGGGTGTGGTTTTTTCTTTTGCGTCTTGCACTCGAATTAAACCATTTAAGGCTGTTAACGCATTAGCGACGGTTTTCTCAAAGCCGGTGGTTTTCAAGTAACCTTCGTATTTGATACCAAAAGTCGCAACATAACCGGTTTGTCCTAACAGCGATTCAAAATTCTTTAAGATTTCAGAGTTATACGTGACGAAATAACCATCGCGCACTTCAGCGGTTGTCGTGAATGTGATATCTTCGGCAACGCCTAGAGATTCGGCAATGTCTTCTGGTAATAACACGTTGAGTGTATTAGGGTAAGAAGATTCAGTAATGCCATCGTGAAGGTGTACGATTTTTTGGATAGTTTGTAAAATAGGATCATTTTTCATAATATAGTACAAGCTTCGCTGGAAAAAAATTGTTATCGAGAATGATGTAAGAGGCATTAATATATTATATTTTTTTCTATGTACGGGACAAAAATTAGAATCGTTTGATTTTTAAATATTTCGTGATGCTATCGCTTTTTTTGCGATAGTATCACTTTTGCACTTATTTCGTGATGCTATCGCTTTTTTTGCGATAGTATCACTTTTGCACTTATTTCGTGATGCTATCGCT
>QNER01000105.1 GCA_003646175.1 Candidatus Parabeggiatoa sp. nov. 1 | reverse complement strand
TTTTTAAGTCTTGGGATAGATTGATTTGGAACGAGACACATTATAATTATGTGATCCACAAAAGTGATACTATCGCGGGGGTGGAGCGATAGCATCACAAAATATTTTTGGTCCTGTACATAGAACTATATTACCACCGCCGGATTTGTCCGATTGCGTGGTGATGGCACTGTCCCGTAAACTCAGTTCAGTGGCGTTTATCGAAATAGTGCCCGCATTGCCCAATCCGGTACTTTGGGATGTGATAATGCCGTTTTGGTCAAGTGTGAGTAGCGGTGTCTCAATATCAATTTGACCACCGTCACCATCGCCCATGGTTTTAGTTAATAGATTGCCTTGTGCTTCACTATTTTGTTCGGCAAGGCTAATCGCTTGATGGGCTTTGATTTCAATGTTACCGGCTCGTCCACTTCCTTTAGCGGTGTCCGCGGCGATAAATCCGCGTTGTTCGAGGTACAACGTGTCCACGTTTAGGACAATATATCCGCCATTGCCGTCGCCACGGGTGCCCGCTTGGATGGTGCCGTTGTCCCTGATTTCTACAAAGGGAGCCGACACTTTAATCGTACCGCCTTCACTGCTTGTAAACGCATTAGTCAATAAAGCACTATTGTCACCGGTAATCAGGACACGTTGTTTGGCGTTAATGGTTAATGGTCCTCCGCGTCCGGTTTCAGTGGCTACATTCTGTTGTCCTGAACTGGTTTTGATTTGTGCGCCATCTGTTAAAGTGAGTGTATCTACTGTGATTGAAATAGGGCCGGCATCACCGCTATTTTGAGTATCAGCGCGAATGACCGCATTATCTGTCATGGTTAAAGTGGGGGTAGAAATGGTTATTTGACCACCTTTGCCCGGTGTGGCGGTGGTACTGACTATGCCGCTTTTAAGAATTTCGGTACTTCCATCCGAGAATTGGATTGATAATGAACCTGAAATGTCTAGCGATTCGTTAGCATAGACGGTAATATCACCGGCTGCACCGTCGGTTTCATATTGACTGGTGCTATCAATTTGTGAGCCATCCGTCAAAATAATGCGTCCCGCTTCTATTGTGATATTACCCGCCTTGCCAGTGGTTTTCTCATCAAATGAAGGGTTGTAAACGACTTGGGTGGTGAGCCTCGCACCCTGAGAAAGCTCTAATTTGTCGGTGGCTTTTACGGTGATGCCTTGCCCGTCTGGTTCTCCAAGCGTGTCTGCAAAGACATAGCCGTTATTTAATATGATCTGTCCACCGATAATGTACACTTCTCCACCACCAGCACCGCTGGTATCAACATTGCCAATTTGGCGTTTAAGCAGTGTTTCATAGTCGGTGTTGGTCGTTGTATCTTCAATCAGGATGGTGCCAAATCGTTCAAACGCATTGTCTGGCATTTTTTGTGGATTCACCGGCACTTCTCCGGGCGACGCAACGCTGACTAAGTTAATCTGTCCATCCCAAGCCCGTATAAAGCTCGTCAATTCGGTTTTCTCATTTAAAGTGACTAGCCCATCTGGTAAGGTCAAATTCGTCAATTCTGTTTCCAAAGTGACTAGCCCATCTTGTAAGGTTAAATCTCCGCCTATCAAAGACAGGGTTTTTCCGTTGGGTACGTCCAAAAAACTGTGACGTTTGGAAATGGCAGCAGGCGAATGATCTAGGAAACCAAAAGCACTGGGCGGGGCTACCTTTAATAGGCTGCGCTCTGGCTGAGTGGCATCAAATCGCCCTTCTTCGCCTAAACGCAGGTAATCGGCTGTGCTGACATGCAGCGATCCTGGTATATTCAAGCGCGCATTTGGCCCAAAGAGGATGCCGGCCGGATTGATAAAATATCGGCGTTAGGCATAGTTGACTTTAGAGTACCATCAATATGAGAGGCCTCACCGCCGGTGACTCGGCTAATCAGATGATTAATGGTGTTGGGGCCATTAAAAATGGTCATTTCCTGATTATTCAGGTTAAACCGTTGAAAACTATGAAATAAATTATTTCCAACTTGTTGACCTAAGTTAGCTTCAATGACAAACTTGGGGCCTTTTAAATCAAGCGCCGGCCCCAAAGTGCCATCCAATGTGACTTCGGCGTAGGTAGCCAAATGGATGCTTAACAGGATAAGCAGTAAGCCGTTCTTTAAAATAGGGTACATGTGAATGATGAATGGTGAATGGTGAATGATGAATTGTGAATGATGAATGGTAAATGGTGAATGATGAATGGTGAATTGTGAATGATGAATTGTGAATGGTGAATGATGAATTGTGAATGATGAATTGTGAATGGTGAATGATGAATGGTGAATGATGAATTGTGAATGATGAATGGTGAATGATGAATGGTGAATTGTGAATGATGAATGGTGAATGATGAATGGTGAATTGTGAATGATGAATGGTGAATGATGAATGGTGAATGATGAATGGTGAATTGTGAATGATGAATGGTGAATGATGAATGGTGAATTGTGAATGATGAATGGTGAATGGTGAATTGTGAATGATGAATGGTGAATTGTGAATGATGAATGGTGAATTGTGAATGATGAATGGTGAATGGTGAATTGTGAATGGTGAATTGTGAATGATGAATGGTGAATTGTGAATGATGAATGGTGAATTGTGAATTGTGAATGATGAATGGTGAATGATGAATGGTGAATTGTGAATGATGTTTGGTAATTAGATTGAGTGAATTATTCCTGAAGTCATGAATTAACTTGTCGTTAAATTATGGGTCAACCGAAATTCTTAATGAGTCATTCACCATTCACAATTCATCATTGCTATAAATAAGTGGATTCGATGGAATCACAACACACATCAGGGTGAATTTTATCTCTTTATCCGTTTATTTCGAGTATCCGTTGTACTAAACTTTTAGTAGGCGGAAAATGGAAATTGTAGTGTGCCCGGTGGTTTTTCAACGATAGTAATGGTTTCAACGATGGTTTCGGTTTCAACGAGTGTAACCGGCATCGGTTCAATCATCAAAACCGCTTGGTTAAGTACACCAAGACTTGCACCACCGGTCGCGTTAGACAGCATCACTGTGAAGAAGTCTGACGAATGATGCGTAGGAATATCAACGCTTTTGGGCTGATTTTCTCCGTTTTGCCAAGAAAGTGTGCCTTGAGCACCGTTGCTGGCAACCCAGTTGACTGAAACCTCGCCATAGCTACCCTCTTCACGAGTTATGGTAATAGGAACCAACGATTGTTCAGCACTCACTTTGTAAACGTGTTCATAAAATGCGAATGTACCGCGTGGTTCGTCATTGTCTATGATAGTCAATTCTACCCGGTTAGGTTCGCCAAGGATGGTGTCGCCCATTGAACTGAACAAACGTAGGATAATTTTTTCAGCCGGTTCTGGCGTTAAGTCATCCAAAATTGTCAATGTCAAGGTTTTAGCGTTACTGTCGCCATCCGTCCATTGTAACGGGTGACGAGTTTTCAAATAGAAATCACTATCAAGCGTCGCCGTACTGTCAGCGGTGGCGATAATTTCTACCGATACCGATCCGTCATTGCCATTAACCCGATTGACTTCAAGTGTTATTGCGCCTTCACCTTCATTAATCGGTTTGATAGCGGCCGCTGAAAACTGGAGTTTGCCGTGATTTATAATCGGCGGTTGTGGTGGTAGCGGTGCCTGCTCATTATCCACAATGGTTAATTGTGTTTGTTGCGGTTCACCAATAGTCGCACCGCCTGTCGCATTCACCAAACGTAGCGCAACGGTTTCATTGCCTTCCCAGTCTTGATCATCATTAATCACCAAAGTCAATGGTTTAGGGCTGCTATCGCCATCGGCCCAATTTAACCGCGGGTTACCTTCAATATGGAAATCGCGGTTGAGTGTTGCCGTACTGTCAGCGGTGGCGTTCACTTCCACCGATACTTCGCCATCACTGCCTTCAATACGAGCCACTTCAAAGGTGATGATGCCACCGTTTTCATTAATACGGTGATTTGCGTTTGCAAACAATAATTTACCGTGTTTAAGCACCGGTGGCGGCGAGGGCGGCGGTACATCAATAATGGTGACTGCTGTGGCCGGCCCCAAATTCGCGCTACCGGTGGGATTGGATAAAGTCAAGGTAAAGGTTTCATTCCCTTCAGTTAGGTGATCAGAATGAATAGGCACATAAAAGGTTTGTGGCTGACTCTCTCCATTGAACCAAAACAGACGGCCTTCGGCGCGACTATAATCACTCCCGGCGTTGGCCGTGCCATTCGAGCTGGTATAAGTGACAGACACATCGCCATAATGGCCGTCAACACGAGACACCGTCAATTCGGCCACACCACTTTCATTGAC
Source organism: Candidatus Parabeggiatoa sp. nov. 1 (assembly GCA_003646175.1). Lineage (GTDB taxonomy): Bacteria > Pseudomonadota > Gammaproteobacteria > Beggiatoales > Beggiatoaceae > Parabeggiatoa. The sequence continues at coordinate 8,944 of QNER01000105.1, read as the reverse complement.
GCTATAGTGAGTGCTTGAAAACTGAAACCGGCCCGGTTTAGGCTCATCATCATCCTGAATCGTCACTTCTATTTGATGCAAACCCAATATCGTGTCACTGGTTGGGTTAGATAATGTTAATGTTAATTTAAATGTCTTGTCACTGGGTTCAAAATCGGTATCGTCAGGAATCGATATCTCAATCGGTTTTGCTTGTTGATTTCCAGGTTCCCAATTGAGCGTCCCATTGGTGGGCGTATAGTCATGGGGCGCAATAGCCGTGCCATCGGAGGTTTCGTAGTGCACAGATATGGCATTGTCAAATCTGCCAGTACGTTCCACCACCGCCACTGAGATAACGCTATCATTTTCAGAGACCGTGATTTTTGGTTGCTCGATGAATTGTATCGTCGCTGGCTGTTGCTGTAATGGCGTTAAGCTGATTGTTTCATCAATGCGCTGACCCCCGCTGGTTTCCAGATGCATGGTTTGACACTGGTAATTGGGGGCACACACTTCGATGTCATAACTCGGATTTTCGGCAGGTAAACTAAAAGCAGACTGGCCTTGGGCCACATCTTGAGGATTGTGGCAAAGGTGTGATGGTTAATTCCACGTCTGGGACAGAACCATAGCTCAATTCATCATTGACCTGTAAATTCACTTGCGTTACGATGCCACTGGGGTTATTGGTGGTAAACGTATAGCTATCGCTACTCGTCACCGCGCCAAAGCTATCGACTGCATTTACTTTCCAGTAATATGAAGTGGCATCTGTTAAACCGGCATTGTCATCGACAATCGCTAATGAGGCCGTCAGTTCTTCTTGTTGATGGACTATGGTGTTGAACGCTTCATCTTCTGCAATCAGCAACGTGTATGTTATCGGATCATTGTCCGGATCGCTGGCCGATTCCCAACCAAACTCTAATACTGTCGGCTTCTCAGCCTCGTTAGCCGGTAGTCGCAACGCAAATGGATTCGGGGCTGAATTGTTCGGCTGGTTTTTGTAGACCACGGCACGTTGAACCGGCGATATGTCTCCCGTTTTTGTGTCACGCACAGTATAAAAGAGTTCATACCTCCCGCTTTCGACAAAACCGTTAGAGTGGATTTCAAAACTGCCTTCAGTTGCATTGTACGGTAAAAATCGACGGTCTAAATCAATGTCTATTTGTTCGGTGCTGTCTTGCGCTCTCAGTATTTTGGAAGGCGGGCGAATTGCGACAATCGCTGGATCAACCAAGTTTGAATCATTGGCGATTAAAAACAACAACGCACGGGTTTCGGAATCGCTTAAATAAATAGTCGGATTAACCTTCATAATATCCGCCGCGCTGGCATTGGTTTGAAAGTCCAACCCAGCGCCTAAAAACACGGCCGCCGCTTGTTGCCCATCACTATCAGTCGAAAGCACATTACTGCCCACGCTATCACCGTTGTCATCCAATAACGGATGTTGCATCGCATCATCCAAGAACGGATTGGCTTTGTTAGCAGACAAACGACCGTTACGCGTAAACATTTCGGTGCGTTGGGTCGCGTATTCAAAAGCCGCTTTTAAAGACGCACCACGCAACAGTTGTTGGAACAGTTCTTCAATGAAAAACTCTCCACTGCGAATACCATCATTTTCTTTAATGCCCTTGTAGGATACTTCCCACTTCGTCGCACTGGTGATAATGGTGCGCCCAACTTTGGACAAGGCCGCTATAAAACTCCCTGAATAACAGGCGCCGATAATTATATTACGCGGTTCTTGTTGAGCAATGTCATTGAGTTGGCTTTCCAGATTGTTTAACCAGTCATCCAATTCCGTCGGTGTAATCGTCTCTTCACCCAGGTAAAATTTGTCACGGCTGCCATGATCAACCATAATAATGTATAGGGGGGCCGGCACTGCGTTGATTTTTGCCGATACCCAGGTTTCGATGGCTGCTTTAATCGCCGCTTGGTTAGGCACAGCATCAACACCCGCTTGCGTATCGTCATAATTAAAGTAGCGGATATCTTCTGGACGAAAACCCCGGCCAATCAATCGTTTATAAACACGATTCAGGGTTTTATCGTAAGCGGCCATGCCTTCACCACTGGTAAGTTTGCCTTGGACAATAATCGCATAACCGGCCGAATTCCCGACTAACACGGTTTTAGAGTCAGAATCAGCATTAAGCAAAATGGCACTGCCGGCATACGAGGCTTGTAGCGTATAAGTGCCTTTTAAATTAAAGACTTGGCTAGGCAGTTCAATCAGATAATTGCCCAGTTGTTCCAGTTCAGCCGTATAGGGACTGCCATCGGCTTGAGCGATAATTTGACCATCAGGTGCGGTGATATTCAGAATGAGGGTTTCACCGGCAAGCTCGATATCGGGATCATCCGGGAAGCGTCTCAATTTACCGGTTGCACTCAAAGCACTGTTTTGGAGAATCGTGTGACTATTCAGGGACAGAGAGAGCGTGGTAAACGCTTTTTCTCCGTAAGTAAATGTGATGGTTTTTTCGTCACTATATATTGCTCGCTAAATCGACTGTACGGGCGATTACGGTGTAGGTATTGTTGGTGACAAACGCAATATTGCTGGTATCTACTTGCCAAGCGGTTGTGCCATTGGCTTTAATCCAAGTAGGCGTATCTGTCCAACCGTGGAAAACACCCTCATCATCCATATTGGCGAATTGCTGCGTTGTTGTATCTTGAATGATGATTTCAACTTGCTCAACACCCGCCTCATCATCAGACGCAATGCCTTCAATAGAAGACAATTCACCGAGAGTGCTGCCGTTTATCGGAGAAGTGACTTCTTCCAGTACCGGGTTCACGCGATCAATGACATAATTTGCGGTTTTGACAGTAGTTGTTCCTGCGGGCCCCACGGAGATGTATTTTAGAGTGGTGTTGTCAGTGATAAGAATAGGCTCTTTATACTCAATAGTCGAATCGAGAGGCAAACCATCACTGTCTATGGCGGGTTCGCTGCCGTCGATGGTGTAATAAATGGTGTTGCAATAACTCTCACAAGTTAAAGCAATTGAGATATCGCTCGGATAACTACCACTTAACACTGAAGGCGTAGGAAAAAGTGAAACAATATAGATGCTACCAATTCCTTCTATCGTACCAGATTGATCTGAGTCGTTAGGTTTTCCAATCACTATAGCGTCTTCGCTTACAGCAACTGTTTCTCCAAAAAGAGTACCCTTCCTCGAGTCTATGGCATTCAATCTAACCGGTTTTTGCCAAAAGCCATCATCACGTACAAACACATACACTGCACCAACTTCCATATCCAAAATTGTGGGATTAAAACCTTTTTTGGGGGCCCCAACTACCAATAGTTCTCCTATGATGGAAACCGAATGTCCAAATGATTCCAATTCTTCTCCATTTGCATCATTTGCATCAGGAGAAATTAACCGGGCTTGCTGTTGCAAAACGTCACCAAAACGTACAAATATATACACTGCCCCAATTGGATAATCTCCGATTTTTTTATCCACTTCAAGAGGAGCACCAACGATTATCGTGTTTTTATCAATAGCAACAGATTGTCCAAACGCGCTATTATGCGGACCTAACAATTTCTGTTGTTGTTTCCAAGTGACACCATTATGGACAATAACGTAGACAGCCGCTTCTAAATTTGCTCCAATAAGTATGGTATTTTCATTGAGAGCAATACGACACTTGTTGCAGCTAAGGGTATCAGCGTCGTCTTTAAGAAATAACTTGTCTTGTAGTTCCCAACTTTCACCCTTTCGCACGCTAAAACCGCTAAGGTATTTTTATGGATAGCAATGGCATGCCCAAAGCCAGTTAGTGGGTTTCCACTTATTTTATTCATTTTAGCAACAAATTGATTTTCTGGTCTAAACATATAAACGGCATTTTCCAATTCGGCCCCAACAATTATAGTATCGTTGTCAATGGCAATGGAAGTTGCAAAAAAACCGCTCTGGTTATAACTTAGCCCAAACTTCATTTGCTGTTTCCATGCAGCTTCGTCATACGCAAATACATAGGATTGACCATTATTTCCTTGAGGAGCCCACACTACTGTTGCTATAATATTATTGTTAATAGCAATTTCATATCCAAAATTAAATTCACGTCGAAAAATTTCAATTACTGAAACATTCCCATAAATTTTATTTGAAGACACCGATAATAAATTATAGATATAAACGGGCCCATTTCCATGCCCTGTTACTACAATATTATCACTTATAGCAACAGTAGGAACAGAATCAAAGGCACCACTTGCCGGTAGACCAACTTCTTGTAATACTGTCCAGCCAAGCGCAGTTCGGATATATATAGGAATTTTCCCATAAATATCTCTAACGACTAGGATATTTTCATTCTCATTCATTGCCACTGATGACGCAAAATTTTGATTATTTGACACTTGAGGAAAAAACTCATAAAGACTATAATCATATTTTTGTTGTTTAAAGAGATAAACATATCCTTTGTTGGAAGCTATTGGTGCACCAATGGCTAGAGTATCTCCTTGAAATGACAGATATTTTCCAAACTGATCATAACGAACCGTGTTATTGCTTGCAAGAAAAGTATCAAATCCCCAAATGGTGTTTTTTCGTGAAAAAATATAGACTACGCCAGCTTCTTCTCCTAAACAATTATCATGTGGCGCACTTACCGCTATGGTATTTTGACTAATAGCGACAGAAAATCCAAATGAATCATCTGCCGAAGCATCGCCATCATGAATCAGTTTAGAGCTTTCTTGCCAAGAACTGTTCTCATGTACAAACGCATAGGCTGCTCCAGAGTCACCAACATTGCCTAAAGCACCAACAACTATGGTGCTAGCTTCTTCGTCAATAGCAACCGAAAAACCAAACTGTCCAGTCCCATCACTCGCTGTGAGTTTGGCTTGTTGTTCCCAAACGGTACCGTTACGCTGAAATACATAAACGGCTTCATTAGAGACTGAGCCAACGACTATCGTATCGCCGCTGATGGCAACAGCAACATCGGATGCCTGGTACGCATCACTGACAATGAGTTTTGCTTGTTCCTGCCAAAACAACATCATATCTTTGACAAATACATAGCCGACAACAACTCCGCCCTCTACCGGGTTGAGTCCCCCAACCCCAACCACAGCCGTATCTCCACTGACTGCGACGGAATTTCCAAATTGGTCGATATTCGCATCTGAAGGCTTTAATTCTTGTCGCGCAGAAACTGCAAATGGGGCAAAAGGTTCTGGTTCGCTCTGTGCCAAACAGGGCTGTTCTGCTAATAACAGCAATGAAACCATAACGATGACATTGACATAATGGATGTTTTGTGAAGGGGTGCGCTGGTTCATAGTCATTTCTCCGTTTTAGTAAGTACGTTGGTATGATAACTACAAGGATTGTCTATAATAAAGGATTTGTTAGAATGGATTTTTCAATCAATGACAAGCATTTACATTGAAATCATTCTCATACCACTAACTACAAGGATTGTCTATAAAAAAGGATTTTATTTATCAGTGACAGACATTTATAACCTGAAATTTAACTCAAAAGTGTTAAGTACTGAATCAGGTATTATCAAGTATTTTGACAAACGTTTTATTGCAGGGCCGGCAACCGTTTTTTGTTATCCACCATCGCCGTGTTTTGGTGGGCAACCAAAAACCCGTTGCCCACCCTACATGATTCTCTCAAAATACCTTAAAATTCTTAGCGAAGGTACTTATCATATTATCTCGAAGTTGTTATCAATAATAATTTTTCGTTATGGTAATCAATCCTTTCTTATAAATCCTTTCTTATAAACAATCCTTGTAGTTAGTTATTGAGAGATTTGATAACCACGTTCAACGGGACGCATTGTCACTCTCTCCTAACCCAGTCACTTCACGTTTCATTTGGAGAAAAGCATGATAGCTGCTAATTCATCCAAACGCGCTTTGACATTCCTAGAAATCCTATTTTTAAAAAAAATCGGATTTCTTTGAGCAGTTCAAAACATTGAATTCGGGGGAAAACTCCAATTCTTGGTTTCAAAGCATTTAAAGTTCCTAACGCAAAGGTTTCGCGTAACGGATAGCATCCCTGAGAAGGGATGCTATCCGTTGTGGTTTTATCGTGTGCCAAACGTGCTTTGGTATAATCCTCGCCTTGCCGCACGGAGTTCGTGTATTATAGGCGATTTTTCTTGAATGGCAAGCGCATGTTCAGAAGGGGTGCCAAAGCCTTTTTTGCCTAATACTAAAGTAATGCCCGGCCATTCTTGGGCAAATTCTTCTACAGACAGACGGATATTGCCCCTACTCGGATCGGCCAGAAAGCACGCAATATGGCAAAATGTTTATATTCACTGGTTTCTAAATACACCAAAACGGGCCCCCGTAATTTGGCTAAAGCGGCAAATTTCAGTTTTACCCCCACCGCTTGATAGCCGCGCCGCTCAGCAAATTGTTTCAGATCAAGTAAGGATAAACCCACTTCTTTACGCTCATTAAAATCCGTGTCAGTCAATTGATTGATAATGTCTTCGAGAATTTCTTTTTCAGTCACATCCTCTTGAAAATAATAGCGCATTAAAGTTGCTAACGCTGCGGCCCCAAATAGTCAAATTGTTGCATGACGATGTTTTGTTCAAGAAAATCTTTCCAGGTATTAACTGGCTTTTCAAAGTGTACACCACGACTTGACAGGGCAACCGGATAAGGCTCTGAAATATTAGCACAGCCTGACAGAAATAACACTATTATATAATATATTACCGGTTTCATCGGATTACCCTGCTAAAAATCCAGTTTTTGAGTATAAGAAAGCGTCAGCGCGGCATTGGGGGCATCGTCATTCAGTCCAAACGTCACCGCTGGTTCAAGATAACTGCCTTTGCCAAGACGATAAGTTAATCCCGTCCGCACCGACATCGGTTCACGCGAAGAACCAAGTATTTCTACGCCATCCCATTCGGTTTCGGTTTGATAAGCCCCGAAAAACTGACCACTCATGGTGATTTGGTTATTAATGGCAAACCCCATGCCAAAACTATAGTTAAAACTATTCCCGGGGGCAACCTCGATACCGTTTAAGGTTTCTTTAAATGTATAAGTATAACCAATGTTACCAAACAACACGGCCGGTTCATAAGATTTCACTAGGGTTAAACTTTTGACCGTTTATTTAAGATGGTAAATTATGTTCATTCACCCTTATTTTAAATAGACGAACATGTTGTTTATTTTTGCCAAACAATTTTGAGTGACAATCGCTGGAATTTCATATTTACTGACTAACCCATTCATTCTTTTGATAATTTATAAATTATGAATTTCTGCCCAGCCAAATATAGAGGCGGACAAATTGCCCAAGATGTTAGTACAACTTCTTTCTGAAATAAGCGAATAGGATAGGAAACTCAGTTGAACTAATTCGTTTATTTCGTAAATTCGTTGTACTTATTTACAACCGCCTTTATCGACGCTCATACACCTAACCATTTCATTCATATAACAAATTCAGCAGTTGATGGTCAGTTGTGTCAAGTGGTATCGAACTTATATATATAGAGACGGAAAAATTGCCCAAGATTTACAACCGCCTTTATCGAAGCTCATACAGCTAACCATTTCATTCATATAACAAATTCAGCCATTTATGGTTAGTTGTGTCAAGTGGTATCGAACTTATATATATAGAGAGAGACGGACAAACTGCCCAAGATGTCAGTACAACTTCTTTCTGAAATAAGCGAATAGGATAGGAAACTCAGTTGAACTAATTCGTTTATTTCGTAAATTCGTTGTACTTATCTTGACAATGTCACATTTCAATCAGAACCCCGTTTTTTCGTACAAGGTTCGCCTTGTACTCCTGAGACTAAAAACCCAGTTTTTTCGTACAAGGTTCGCCTTGTACTCCTGAGACTAAAAACCCAGTTTTTTCGTACAAGGTTCGCCTTGTACTCCTGAGACTAAAAACCCAGTTTTTTCGTACAAGGTTCGCCTTGTACGCCTGACCAAATACGTGGTTTTTTCGTACAAAAGGAGCGAAGTATCCTGGTAATATGGTTTTTCGTACAAAGTTCGCTTGAAACGAATGGTAATATAACATTGTCAAGTTACATAGACTTATGTAAAGAGCAACGAAGAGGGATTACGTGCAGCGAACCACCCGACAAACTGCTGTCTAAACGGTGTATTCGACTTGTTTCGGTATGGTTGGCTTAAAGGCGGGCAATAAATTGGTAAAGAAGGGCAGTTATATGTTTCCGAATAGAGAACATAAATAAATTATTGTTCAGTCTTGTGATACATTGACGCTGTTGTTGATGGAAATTCTTAGGTTGCAAGTTTGCCGTTTCCCAAGCTAATAATCACCGGGACATTTTTCTATAAGAAGAGACAAGATTTGTTCAGCTTGCAAAATATCTTTCCTCGCTTTGGTTTGCATGGCTGGAGGACGACGTTGAGAAATGACTCACTTTGAGTGCGTCACATGATTTAGGTAAATGGGATTTTTTGAGGGTATTCCAATCGGTGGGGCCAAAATATCAACTTTGAGTTGACGACCCCGTATTGAATAAATTGTGAAAGGTGTTTTTGGATTTAAAGTGGGAATTTCAAATATCCCCATGCCGGATTGAAGCAGTGCGTCTCTTAAATCAACCGTTTTAATTTAATGCTAACCGTAAAAATAAACCACGACAGATGCTATCCCTTCTGTTTGGGGATAGTATCTGTCAATTGGCTACATAAACCGCGACAGATGCTATCCCTTCTGTTCGGGGATAGTATCTGTCAATTGGCTACCTAAACCGCGACAGATGCTATCCCTTCTGTTTGGGGATAGTATCTGTCAATTGGCTACATAAACCACGACAGATGCTATCCCTTCTGTTTGGGGATAGTATCTGTCAATTGGCTACATAAACCGCGACAGATGCTATCCCTTCTGTTCGGGGATAGTATCTGTCAATTGGCTACCTA
>QNER01000104.1 GCA_003646175.1 Candidatus Parabeggiatoa sp. nov. 1 | reverse complement strand
TATTAAAGCCCAGGGCAACGCCCTGGGAAATTAATTGTAATTATTTAGCCCTGAAAGGGCGCTTTATTAAAGCCCAGGGCAACGCCCTGGGAAATTAATTGTAATTATTTAGCCCTGAAAGGGTGCTTTATTAAAGCCCAGGGCAACGCCCTGGGAACAGGCGCCCTTTTCACCAGAATAACAACGAACAAGCCCGCCAGGTGCGATTTAAAATTTTAATGTGCCCTTTCAGCGCCTGGGGCGTTGCCCAAGCTATAATAATAAGCCCCGTTGGGGCTGAGTAGTTACAATTAATTTTTTGAATTAAATTAACATAAAAAAAATTAACCAACTCTGGGGAACGAAGGTGAAGTGCCTTCTGTGTGTTTACCAACATACTATCAAATTGATTTCTAATTCCCAATTCCCATATGTTACATCCCCCCCATTCCTGACTCATTCTTAATAATGAATTTACCTTCAGCAATATTAGAACGTATCGTTGATGCCATATTATTCAAATCCAAACCCGTACCCACCCCAGTATAAACGGCTTGCAGAGTATATTTTCCGCCCAAATTTGCCGGCACCGTAAAATCAAGAACACGGTGACGTGTTTGTGTCGCCACTACGTTAGTTTGCCACGGTTGGGGTTCTTGATGGAGGTGCCATGGTTGTGCTTTATTTTCCTGATGAGTCGCAAACCATAATACCTCTCCCGCAGAAATGGTTACCCAAATATCCACTGGGATGGTTCGGGCGGTTGTCTCAACTAAATCAACCGCCCATTGTTCCCCAACGGAATATTGTGGCTCTAAACCTTCAAACGCTAATTGGCTTAATTCGATTTTGCCTAACTTAAGGGCTTGCAATTGCCGCGTGATTTGCGTCACGAGATCACGAAGGAGATCTTGATGCAACATTTCTTCTTCTGCCCACATTGCCAACACTGCGGTTTCGTCAAACAAGTAATCACGCAATAAGCTGATAACTCGTTTTTCCATTAGAACAGTGCCATCGGGTTTGCGAACTTCCATTTCGACGCGAAAAGTTAACTCAAATTCTTCAAGTTTGCCCGACACTGGCGATACTGATAACACTCGCCGGTTAGCGGTTTCATTGCGTAAATACACGACAGCTTGCGCGGCGCTGGCAATGGGCACAACTTGCACGCCTGCCTCAGTGAGACGACGTGCGACTTCTTCAGCTGTGTTGTCAGCAGACTCCGATTGGATATGCACCAAAGATACGTCAAAGCTAACCGCCCCACGCAGATGAAAACCACCACAGCCACTCATAAATAGTAGCCCAGTTATCAATGCAACATGCAGCCTGAAACCTGAAAAGCGATAACTGATAATTGATTTCCACATTGGATAAAAAACGTTAGCTTGGAATTGATAATTAATAACTGATTTCATGCAACCACCACATTGACCAGTTTTTTGGGGACGACAATCACTTTTTTTACGGTTTTATCCGCTATAAAGTGTTGTACCTTTGGCTCATTTAAAGCAGCCGTTTCAATGGTTTGCTTATCCGCATCCACCGCTACTGTGATATGCCCCCGTAATTTGCCGTTGACTTGCACGACCATTTCCAATTCCTCGCGGATCAACGCACTTTTATCAACTTGCGGCCATGGGGCATCAAGGATTAATCCCGAATGCCCTAGCGCTTGCCATAAGACTTGGGTGATATGAGGTACGATGGGCGAGAGCATGATGACGACCGCTTCTAAGCCTTCTTGCATCACCGCACGATTTTGTGGCGTGTCTTTGGCACCGCTTAAACGGTTGAGCAACTCCATCATGGCTGCAATTGCAGTGTTAAATGTATAACGGCGGCCGAGATCATCGCTGACTTTGGCAATGGTTTCATGGACTTGACGACGCAAAGTCCGTTCCTCATTGCTCAACTTGTTAGGTTGTAATGCCGGTGCCGGCTGCTCAATATGTATAACTAATTGTTTCCAAAGGCGTTTCAAAAAACGAGAGGCCCCTTCTACACCACTGTCAGACCATTCTAAGGATTGCTCCGGCGGGGCGGCAAACATAATAAATAAGCGCACAGTATCGGCCCCATATTTATCGATCAATTCTTGGGGATCCACTGTGTTGCCTTTGGACTTTGACATTTTGGTACCGTCTTTGAGCACCATGCCTTGTGTCAATAAGCGGCTAAACGGTTCATCGTTTTTGACTAAACCTTCATCACGCATTAAACGGTGGAAAAACCGGGCATACAATAAATGTAATATCGCATGTTCAATGCCACCAATATATTGATCCACTGGCAACCAGTAATGGGCACGCTCATCTAACATGCCGGTGGTACAATCCGGACTGGCATAACGGGCGTAATACCAAGATGATTCCATAAATGTATCAAAGGTATCGGTTTCGCGCTGAGCATCTTTACCGCATTGAGGACATTTAACATTAGAAAAAATTGGGTCTTGTTTTAAAGGCGAACCGGTTTCAGCCATATCCACATTTTCCGGCAAAACGACGGGTAACTCTTTTTCGGGTACCGGCACTGTGCCGCAATCCGGACATTCAATCATTGGAATGCGGCAACCCCAATAACGCTGCCGGGATATGCCCCAATCGCGTAAACGGTAATTGACTACCCGTTGCCCTTTTCCACGTTCTTCCAAATATTCTGCAATGGCAACAAAGGCCTGTTGTGAGGTTAAATCGCTAAATTGACCAGAATTGATTAACACGCCTTTATCAACAAAAGCGGCCTCAAGTTTTTCTGCCGGTTGCCCGTCGGTTGGCATAATCACTTGTTTAATGGGTAAGCCATATTTTTGGGCAAATTCAAAATCGCGTTGATCATGGGCGGGTACCGACATCACTGCGCCGGTGCCGTAGCTCATTAACACAAAATTCGCCGCGTACAATGGCAATGCTTCACCGGTAATGGGATGAATCGCCTTTAAGCCGGTGTCCATGCCCAATTTGTCCATGGTTTCAAGTTCGGCCTCGGCCGTGCCGGTTTTAGCACATTGTTGAATAAAATCAGCAAGTTGGGCATTATTCACTGCTGCTTGTTGGGCCAAAGGGTGTTCCGCAGCGACGGCGACATAAGTAGCCCCTATCAAAGTATCAGGCCGTGTGGTGAAAACGGTTAAATCTTCATCGCCCACCTTAAATTGGATTTCCACCCCTTCGGAGCGGCCTATCCATTGATGTTGCATTTTACGCACCGCATCAGGCCAACCGTTTTCCAACGTGTCCAACCCTTGCAACAACTCTTGTGCATAAGCAGTGATTTTCAAAAACCACTGCGAAATTTCGCGCCGTTCAACTAACGCACCAGATCGCCAACCGCGCCCGTCTATGACTTGCTCATTGGCTAACACGGTTTTATCAACGGGATCCCAATTCACTGGGGCGGTTTTTTTATACACTAGCCCTTTTTTATACAATTGAACAAATAACCACTGCTCCCACCGGTAATAATCCGCATCACACGTTGCTAATTCACGGCTCCAGTCGTAACCTAAACCGAGCCTTTTCAATTGTTTACGCATATAAACAATATTTTCGCGTGTCCATTTGGCGGGGGGGACTTTATTTTCAATGGCTGCATTTTCCGCCGGCAAACCAAACGCATCCCAACCCATCGGCTGCAAAACATTTTTGCCCTGCATCCGCTGATAACGCGCAATCACATCACCGATGGTGTAGTTGCGGACATGCCCTATATGTAAGCGTCCGCTGGGATAAGGAAACATGCAAAGGCAATAAAATTTTTCCTTATTAGGATTTTCTACTGCTCGAAACGACTGCTCGGTTTCCCAGCGTTTTTGGATCTCTAATTCAATGGTTTCGGGAGTGTATTGTGCTTGCATGGATTTTATGTGTTGTTGGAATTAATAAAAAAATTAATGAGTGTAATGGTCAAAATGATGTTGAAATGGGTAATAGGTAATGGGGAATGGGAATAGGGACAATAGAATTTATACCAATTTAATGTCACCCATTGATTTCATTGAAATTCGGTAACTACTCAGCCCCAACGGGGCTCCTTATTATAGCCTGGGGCAACGCCCCAGGTGCAGGTGTTTATGAAGTGAAAGCCCTGAAAGGGCGCATTAAAATAAAATCAAAAATCAAGGTTCCCAGGGCGTTGCCCTGGGCTTTAATAAAGCGCCCTTTCAGGGCTTTTAAGTTACATAAAATCAAGGTGGAGAGGGCGCAGCCCTGGGCTTTAATAAAGCGCCCTTTCAGGGCTGAGTAGTTACGAAATTCGTAATTACATAAATGTAAAAAAATCAGGTTCCCAGGGCGCAGCCCTGGGCTTTAATAAAGCGCCCTTTCAGGGCTGAGTAGTTACGAAATTCGTAATTACATAAATGTAAAAAAATCAAGTACTTAATATTAAATCGGTATAATGTCTAATTATATTACCCTTCTCAGTGTATGCGCCGATTCCCAATTCCCAGTTCCCAATCGCGCCTAAAATTTTTGTGCACAAAAATTTTTGCGTAGATCCCAATTCCCAATTCCCAAGATTTTGGAGTTTTGCACTCTATTAATTAATAATAACGCAAAAAAAGGAAAGGTAAAAGAAATGAGAGAAAAGGGTGGGGTGGTGAAAGTCAGGGCAAAACCTTCAAGGTTTCCAAAACCTTGAAGGTTTCTAATTACTGGGGCAAAACCGTAAAGCGTTTCCAAAATCTTGAAAGTTTGTAACTGGTTTCGGGAATTTATCCGTTATGAACGAAATTACACGATGGCTGTGGGGAATTTAAGAGGTACAATTTTCCAATTGTAAAAAATGGATACGCCCCCCTTGAGTACCAATAACAATATTTACGCCATCAGGGGCAACCACGCAACTACTTAATTTGCCCTTGATATTAAAACTGGTTAGCAATGAACCGGTTTGCAAGTCCCACAGCTTCAAAGTGTTATCCCATGATCCTGAGATCACTTTTGATCCGTCGGGCGTAATAGCCACCGTCTCAATGTAATCCGCATGACCACTCAGGGTGCGTATTTCATCCCCCGTGTTTAAATCCCACACTTTCAGCGTTTTATCCCATGAGGCCGAAACCGCCTGTAAACCGTCGGGGGTAATAGCGACCGCGGTCACAAAATAAATGTGGCCTTTTAGGGTATAAAGTGCTTTTCCTGTGTTTAAATCCCATATTTTTACTGTATTATCTCTTGCGGCTGAAACTGCCTTTGTTCCATCAGGCGTGACAGCGACATCGGTGATCCAATCAGAATGATCCGTTAGCGTGTGTAGTTGATTATCTGTCTCTAAAGTCGATATGTCCCAAACTTTCAACGTGTGATCTCTGGAGCCGGAAATGATTCGGGAACCATCGGGTGTCATCGCTAACGCAGTGAGTCGATTAAAATGCGCTTGTTGGAACGTCAAGTGATCAATACCCGTGCTTAAGTCCCAGACTTTTAGTGATTTATCTTCTGAGGATGAAACCGCAAAAGAACCGTCTGGCGTGATAACAATGCCAGTGACACGATTATGATGGCCTTCAAGGGTGAGTAGTTCCATGCCATCGTGTAACTGCCAGACTTTCAAGGTTTTATCATTGGAAGCGGAAAGAATATAAAAGCCAGATGGAGTCATCGCCAGTGCGGTGACCGCATCCGTATGACCGCTGACAGTGCGTAGGTGTTTAAGTGAAATAGACATATAATTTTACGGAATTTGCACAGTAAATTGTCCGGGCACAGTAATGCTAATCATACCGGCCCAATTACACATTAATTTTGAGGTACTATTTAAGGCCGTCATGTCGCCAATCAAGACGGTGGGTGCGCCAACGATCCAAAGTGCAACGGTAAAGGGTATGCAGGGCATCGGTGCCAATACCCCAAGCGCGGCCGCAGTTGCCGCGGCCACAGTGGGATTGGCCAAACTGCTACACATACCAAACGGCAATATGTTGACCATGGGCTTGTTATCCATAATATTCGCGGCCGGCATCGCACCGCCGGCCGTCATGACGCGATTTACCGGTAGCACCATGATCGAGGAAGGGGCAAGCCCAAACATGCATTGCAGCATCGCCCCCATACAAACTGGTTGTGCCATGATTTCATTGTCATTTTTGTTTTCAGTTATCAGCTTTTGGTAATGGGTAATGGGTAATGGGTCAAAAAATCATTAATTATACGGCTTACCAATTAGAATTACCAATAACAAATGACCAACATTCCTCGAAAAGTCATCCCTCACAAGAGCTTGGTGCTTTCTTCAGCCCCATTTATCCATTTCCTAAAACCTATTACCCATTACCAATATCTTGATAATGACACCCCCAGAAAATGGGCTCAAGTACCTTGCTTCACAAAACGTCGGTGGAGGCTTAAAGGTACACTTTCTAAGCTATTGACGCTTTGATGCATAACGAAGTTCTGCATCCTCGCCGACGCAATGCTCGCCCCATATCGCGGGCAGTACCATCGCCCGGCTGCATCAATGATTAAATCCAACGCATCGAAAGTGCCGGAACAAAGCCAATGCCTTGGCAGCCTTACGCAACACCGGTACTCATATCATGCCACATTAAGCCATTCCTTATAAACGTGAGTTCTACTTTAATCTCAATAAGTTATAAAATGATAATTTTATCAATAAGTTATAATAAAGTTGTTATTTGATGGAGTCCAAACTTTAGTTTGGGTGGTGGTCCAAACTAAAGTTTGGACTCCTAAAAACGTCAGGTTAAAAAAATAAAATCGCTTTATATTCAGCTAATTACACATAACCTATTGATTTAACTATCTTCTATTTATAACTGCTGCAAAAAATAAGTCGAACTCACGTTAGAAAAGGAGGATTAAAAATTAAAAAAAGGAGCCTCTTGCAAAACTTCTTAAACATTCCCCAGGTTTCACCTGGGGCTATTCACGTTTTCAGGCAAAAGTTTTTGCGCGCAAAAACTTTTGCCTGAAAACCCCTTTGGGGTTGAGATTTTTAAAATCTGCCTGGCGCTATTTAAGAAAACCTGGGGCAACCCCGTAGGGGTTGAATTTGAATAGCCCCAGGTGCCAACCTGGGGTTTTGCAAGAAGCTCAAAAGGCTTGCATTTTTTTTTCGTGTTAAAAAACATATCATTCCATCTGGGGCAACATCGAAAATGAGCCATCCAATTGTGTGGCATACACTGCTGACGCTATCGATATCGCAACCAAGTACGCGGCGAAAACTCTAACTTGAACATATCAAAACCATAATTTGAGCCTTGACGTTTGACAAGACTATCTTTTATGGGTGTACTTTAGCACCTGCTAAAGTATGAAGGCTATATTAGTTTATTAGAAAACTCTAAATCTTTGCTATGGTGATGAAAAGTGCATCGATGGCTGGTTCAGAAATGGCTAATAAAAACAGGTATATTGGATACAACTGATTTCGATGCCAAAGTTTTTGCGCGCAAAAGTATAAAAACGGGATCCGTTTTTGGTTGCTTGATTTTCACCACCCCTGGGTTAGGGCTAACGTAGGGTATAAGAATACTAAGGGAGGCATAATTTATATCGGCACCTTTGAAAAGGAAATATTGTGGGGGTTGATGATTATAAAAGGCTAATGGATGATATTCCAAATAAAATCCAAAACCACTTAGGATCAGCAAATAAATAACTCCCGCCAACAGCTTTCGCGTCAAAGTAAAAACTTTGGCGCGAAAGCAGTTGTCTAATAGCTCAAGTACCCTAAAGGGCACTTCACCCGAATAGGGGGAAGTTAATTTTTATTCGATCCTTAGGGATTTTGTGCGATATAAATTTACATGAAAGTTCTGGAAAATACACTATCGAAATAGATGTAAAGCCTTATAACGTACCCAATCAAGGGAAATATCATTATCTGCGTTTTAGTACCAAACCAGAATTGAAAGGCGCTGTGCTAAATGAATTTTTACTGAAAAAAGCCGGCAAAACCTGGGATGATGTCATAGAACCCAATGCAACTTATGCAGATATTGATGAAAATGCTATAGATGTTCATATAATTAATTTCACAAGTCAAAGTTAACGGA
Source organism: Candidatus Parabeggiatoa sp. nov. 1 (assembly GCA_003646175.1). Taxonomy (GTDB): domain Bacteria; phylum Pseudomonadota; class Gammaproteobacteria; order Beggiatoales; family Beggiatoaceae; genus Parabeggiatoa. The sequence continues at coordinate 5,299 of QNER01000104.1, read as the reverse complement.
TACTATCCTATCGAGCGGATAGCATCCGTGAAGTGAAATTATTTTTCTGAAAAACTATATCAAGGTTTTCAAACCAGAAGCGGCAATAAGTCAAAGATTACCTTCCCTTGAAAAAGAAAATGACAACACACTAATTATTTGAAAATTTGAGACTTCTTGAAAACGGAAAACTTAAACGTGCGGCCGTTTTGCTTTTTGGAAAATATCCTGGCAAATTTTTTATCAATGCTTATGCCAAAATCGGGAAGTTCGGAAACTCAGACCACGATTTACAATCGCAAGAAATTGTGGAGGGCAATATCTTTCAATTAGCTGAGCAAATTATTGAAATACTTGATAAAAAATATTTTATCAAAACAATTTCTTATGACGGCTTACATCGGGTTGAAACGGCACCCTATCCATTTGAGGCCATACGCGAAGCTTTGATAAATGCCATTATACATCGCAATTATTTTGGGCAGCCGATTCAAATCAGTATTTACTTGAATAAAATAATGATTTGGAATGTAGGAGAGTTGCCGGAACAAATAACCATTGAGGACTTAAAAAGAAAACACGCTTCATATCCAAGAAATCCTCGATTAGCCGATGTCTTTTTTAAAGGCGGTTTAATTGAAGCCTGGGGACGAGGCACTTTAAAAATCATTAATGAATATATTCAATGTGGATTACCTGAACCGGCTATTGAATTAATGAGTGGCGGTATTGCTGTTACTCTTTACAAAAACTTTTATGCTGAAGAAGTTTTAAAGACATACAACTTAAATTCGAGACAATTTGAAGCTTTATTACTTTGGCGGGATAAAGGTTTCATAACGACTGGTGCTTATAAAGATTATTTTAACTTATCGGATCGAACGGCTTTAAGAGATTTGACACTTTTAGTTGAAATAAAATTATTAATAACAAATGGGGATAAAAAAAGTACAAAGTATCTCTATAAAAAGAATTTGGCGGATAAATGTCGGATAAACGGTGTAAATGTCGGATAAAATCATTTTAATTTTTTCGTGTTAGGATACTATTCTGTCTGGGGTGACATCGAAAATGAGTCAGACAAAAGTGTGGCATACACTGCTGACGTTATCGCAACCATTGTGTCTTATGAATATAAGCAATCCCTTATTAAATGAAAATTAAAATAAAAGGCTTGCAATATAAGTATGCGCTTGTGGTGTGCGTCGCGTTTATCGCTTGGCTAAAAACCCCATAGACAGCCAAAAATAATTTTTTGGTGATGCAAACATAAACCTTTGTACGAAAAAACGGCGTGATTGTTCAGGAGTACAAGGCGAACCTGGTACGAAAAAACGGCGTGCGTGATTGCTCAGGAGTACAAGGCGAACCTGGTACGAAAAAACGGCGTGATTGTTCAGAAGTACAAGGCGAACCTGGTACGAAAAAATAATTATTAATTATTAATTCAAACTTTAACTTATGTTTTGGAATGAGATAGCCTGAAAAATAGGTTTATACTTTCCTTTATTTTAAGTTTTGAAGAGAACCATGTGGACTTAAAAACTTGTTTTTTTGTAGTCAACACTTCGACTCACGGACATCGGCTCGTTTTTAGCAGCCGCTCTGGTAAACTAAAGCGTATTAATGACGAGTTATATCGTCGTTTATTTGTCGCACCTGATGTTAATTTAGAAGGTGTCCCCCAAAAGGTGATTGATGGATTGATTGAAAGTCAAATTTTGGTGCCTCAGTCTGAAGATGAATTGCAAGTTATCCTTCAAGAAAATAAGGACAGTTTATCGGATAATAGCAGTTATGGGATGACAATAGCGGTGACGCAATTTTGTAATCAAGATTGCATTTACTGTGGGCAAGATAATAGCGTCTATAAGGTTTTAAGTCAAAGCCATATTGATCTGCTATTGAAAGAAATTCGCTCGTATCTAAAAAATTACCATCCTAAAGATATGTCTATCACATTTTATGGAGGCGAACCCAGTACCGCTTTGGATACAGTCGTCAGTATTGCAGCTGCCATTAAACAAATTTGTGCTGAAAACAGCATTGCATTTAATGCTGACATGGTTACCAATGGGGTCAATTTTACGCCAAAAGTGATTAATGATCTGCTAAATGTTAATATCAAACAGTATCAAATTACTTTAGATGGTTTAGAATAGCAGCATAATCTGCGTCGCCCATTGAAAACGGGGGGGCGTTCCTTTTTGAAAAGTTATCAAACCATAAAAAGGTTGTCTGAGCATGAAGGCGTAGGCATCGGTATTCGTATTAATATTGATAAGAATAATATCGACTCAGTACCAGAATTACTTAACGTGTTAATCGCAGACGGCTTGCAAAAAAAAGTCTCTGTAGATTTAGCCCCCGTACATCCATGGGGTTCAGATACGACTCGTTACCATTATGAACCACTTTCATTAACAGAATATGCAGAAATAGAATTGGATTTATTAACTTCTATGGTACTTGAAGATTTTCAAGTTCACCTGCTACCTAATCGAAAAAAATCTATATGTACAGTGGCTTTAAACCTTCGTAATGGCTTAGTTGTTGATGCGAATGGAAAATTGTCTCGTTGTTGGGAAGTTCCTTATAGTGAAGTTAAGCCACATAAACACTTTGTACAATACCTGAGCAATCATGCTAATCAGAAAACGCTTTTGGAAGTTGGCTCGTTGAGAAGAGGCATACAAAAATCTAACTGGTTAGGTCAAACTTTTCTTCAAGTGTTTGAAGAAAAAACGATTGAATGCGTTAATTGTCCATTACTGCCCTCTTGTGCGGGACAATGTCCAGTACGATATTTTCAAGATGCTAAACCACCTTGTCCAGTTTGGAAATATAATCTTGAGGGGCGTATCGCACTTAGTTATGCGATTGATCAGGTTGGCAGCGTAGAAGCCTTGAAAAAAACGGTACAAGCAACACAGTCTTAGCGTTCAAACGTAGGGTGCGTCCCACGCACCATTCCTAACGATATTAAACAATTAACTACAAGGATTGTATATAAGAAGGGATTTTACAAACGAGAATAACGAAAGTCAACTTTTTCTCAATACTGCAATGGTAGGGAATCGCTAATAATTAACTACAAGGATTGTATATAAGAAGGGATTTTACGAGCGAGAATAACGAAAGTCAACTTTTTCTCAATACTGCAATGGTAGGGAATCGCTAATTTATGAATAGGGCGATTTTATTTCCAAAACGTACCAAATACCGAATAGAATTCGTTCATTGCGATAAATTCGCGAAGAAATCCTTTTTTATATACAATCCTTGTAGTTATTGTTTTGGCAAGAGTGAACTAACCAAACGACAAAGATTGAGTATAAACAAGAATAATCCCTGCTTATATGCAATCCCCGTCGTTCTTTTTAAGAAGAGGTAACATAATGAATGTCAAATTGAAAACCGTTGTCAGCGCGGCATTGTTAACTAAAAGTGCCAGTTCTTTGGCTGACACTTATGATCGGACAAGCACTGCAAATACGTCTGTGGCTAACACATCTGAATTAGCGACTGATGAACAGTGGATGGTGGATGTTGATACATCATATACACAACGAGCATCTAGTGAAAAATAAAGAAGTTGGTGTCTTTTTAGGGGTTGTGATAGAACCGTACATGCTAATCCGATATCTCCTGGTAGCCGTGTTACAGATTGTGCGACTGAAAAGGAGACAGGTGAATTAGCAACACCCCACAACCTTACCTTTGCTGTTGATCCTTCGGTTGAAACAAAGGATGTCTCATTAATCTTCACAATGTCTGACATACCTGCTTCCGACAAAGATCAGGTATTGTTCTTGGTTCACAGTCCTCGAACCTCGTCTACTCCGCAAATAGCAACGCCCAACTCCCCTGATAAACTGGCACTGGATTTATCTGCGATAGAAATTCTCGCGATCTTTGAGGTTCCCGCATCGAAAATGTTGGATCAATTTCCTACGCGCTTAGGAACGGTTACTCTCCAAGCGCATACGACTATTACCTTCAATGTCAACTTAAACACCAAGGAATTGCCTGCCCTTATACAAGATGACGAAAAAGTGTACCTCCAAACCGCATTAATGTCGAAAGCAGATTTTGATGCTGGGAACTACGATAACATGATCTTGTCTAAGTTAGATACCCTCAGTTTTGTGGATGAAGTATGTCCAGCAGATAAGCCTGATCCTGTGGAAGACTGTGGTAAGTTTGGATGCACGAAACCGGCACCGGAAGTCCAGGCGGAACTCCAACCAGAAGTCCAGGCGGAATCTAGACCAAGAGAGGTGATAAAACCGTGAAAATCGGGAATTGTACATTTTGAATTGGGAATTGGGTTTGTAAGCCAAAAGCAAGCCCAAAAATCAAAACGTGGGCCAGTTTGGCGTTTTGGTGCATCTTCCTTCTAAAAGCCAAACAGCAGTAACTGCGAGTGCTGCGGCAGGTGCTGTTACTTATATCGGTAAATAAGCCATGTAGCTGGGGTGTTAAATTTGGGTTGATTTTGCCCCATTTGTTTCACCCTATTTTTGATTCGCCTGAATTTAGATAGGTGGGGCTAAAGCTTCAACTGAAGAAAAAATCGGATTTCTAAAAAAGAAATCCGATTTTGACCTCTCAACTGAAATTGACGATCTCGACGATTCGTAAGGGAAACCAACGCGCTTTTTACCAAAGAAAGATTATCAAAGCAGTCGTCAGTAATCGTTGCTGGCTGTAAGCATTTTCTTATTTTTAGTACACAAATTCACTCTCCATGTTCTATGCCAACTCGAAACGAATTAAAAGAACTTGCTAAACTTCGCCTAGAAGAAGCGGAAACGCTGTTTGATGCAGGTTTATATGATGGTTCGGTTTACATTTGCGGATATGTCATTGAATTTGCATTAAAAGCGAGAATTTGTAAGTTATTGGATACAAATGAATATCCATCTTCTGGTAAACTCAAATCGGCTTATGCGGTTCATGATTTTGAGCAACTTCTTTTATTGTCAGGGCTTCAAAAAAAGATAAGTTTGGCTCATGCAAACTTGCATACTAATTGGTCTATAATAATACCTTGGAGTCCGGAAATGAGATACCAACCTAAGGGCACTATTTCCAAAAACAAAGCCAAAGAAATATTGGATGCCGTGCGCGATAAACCTAATGGAGTCTACCGATGGATAATGAAATACTGGTGTCGAGGTTCAAGTTTTTGCGCGCAAAAACTTGAACCTCGACAAGAATTCGGTAAAATGACCAGAATTCTCAAGCAAGAAAAAGGGCCGCTATCATTGTTAATGCTCAAAGCTTTTGATGCAGAGATGTTTGATTATTGGAATTT